>JAYVID010000132.1:0-10457 GCA_043770525.1 Ferruginibacter sp. | reverse complement strand
AGGTAGAAATGTTGGACAAACGAAAGGTTTTAATGCAGGTTTATTTTACATTATGAATTTTGAGAGAAAAGTAAAGAGTAACGCAGAGAGCGCAAAGTAAACGCAGAGTACGCAAAGTTTTATATTAGATTAAATCAAATTCAATTAAATAAAAATTAACAAATGCAAAGTTATCTCTGCGACCTCTGCGGTTCTCTGCTAACTCTGCGATAAAAAAAACATCATGAAAAAAATATTTTTATACTTAACAATAATTACCTTTTCAATTTCTTGCAAAAAAGAAATTATAGAAGATAATGAAACATACCAATTGCTTAACCCAACAAGGCCCGACGCAAATGCAGGCACATGGAGACCAATATTACTTGCTACAGCAAATGAGTTTACATGCACCGCTCCTATTGCAACCACAAGCCCAGACTATGTTTTACAACTCAACGAAATTAAAAGTTTTCAAAACGATATCACTTCAGAAAAAAGAAAATTGGTAAATTATTGGGGGGCAGGAGCAGTGCTTCGTTGGAACGAAATTATGAGAGAACTTGTAGCAAAACACAATGTACCACCTTATCAAAATGCAGATGGCACATATCCAATTCCACAAGCAGGTAATCCATTGGCCTATCCCACATTTCCATTTTCAAATCCACCTTATGCCGCAAGAGCCTATGCCTACTTAAGTGCAGCGCAATACGATGCATGCATAGCCGCATACTTTTATAAAAATCAATACAACAGAGCTGCACCTTTTAATGTAGATGGAAATATTCAAACCTTATTACCAAAATCGACGCTACCATCTTATCCAAGCGAAGATGCAGTGGTGATGGGCGTTTCAGTAGAATTATTAAAATTATTATTTCCGGGCGACCAAGATTATATAAACCAAAAAGCAGAAGAGCACAAGCGTGCAAGATTAATAGCAGGCGCAAATGTGCGAAGCGATTTAGATGCAGGAGAAGCACTTGGAAAATTAGTAGCCACAAAATTTATTGCTCGTGCACGCAACGATAGAGCAGGCGCAGCTGTAGGCACACCCACAATATGGGCAGCGCTAGAAACCAATACAGCAGCTACAGGGCAAATACCTTGGATAAGCCAAGAAAGCCCAAAGCGCCCCGGTATGCTACCTTTATTTGGAAAAGTAAAAACGTTTTTGTTTGATTCATTAACGATGGTTACAAGCATTCGTCCTGCTGCGCCACCATCCACATCATCCACACAATTTGCAACAGAGCTTGCAGAGATTTTAGATTATAGTAAAAATATTTCTAGAGAACAATTGCGTATTGCACATTTTTGGGCAGACGGTGTAAACACATTCACACCGCCGGGGCATTGGAATTATATAGCGGCTACAGATTTTGTGCAACAAAATTTTAGCGAAGCTCGTTGGGCTCGCAACATGGCTTTATTAAACATGAGTTTGATGGATGCAGGCATTGCATGTTGGGATGCAAAATATTTTTATTTCAATCCACGCCCATCGCAAATCAATAACGATATAAAAAACGTAACAGGCTTACCAAATTTCCCAGCATACATTTCAGGGCACAGCACCTTTAGCGCTGCGGCCGCTACGGTATTGGGTTACATTATTCCAGCAAATGCTGCCAATTATAATGCTATGGCAAAAGAAGCATCCGAGTCTCGCTTGTATGCCGCCATACATTACAGAAGCGATTGCGAAAAAGGTTTTGAAACGGGAAACAAAGTAGGTGCTTATGCGGTTACACGTGGGCGGGCGGATGGTGCGGAATAATTATTTATTGCACGCAAAGCAGCAAAGTTTAAAACAAAAGTTCGCAAAGATATTTTGCGCTCTTATTATTACTTTTTTTCTTTGCGTGAATTTTTTTTTGGGCTCTCAGCATATACCAATATTGAACATTTGTCCGGGCTGTCTGTAGTAGTCTTGCACGCAAGTAATTTTATAATTTAAAGTGTATTTGTGCAAGAGCTACTACTGCCCATCCCGCAGCTCTTCATCTGTAGTTTTTCAATTGGGCAATACCACAACCGCTACAATGAAATTCAAAGTTTATATAAATTTTAAGAACAACCGTTTGCAGAAATAAATTTACATATCAAGTACAAAAGTATGTGGCTATTTTTTTTATTTGTCATATATTGTTTTCTCAACCCCACATCATGAAAAAAATAATATATCTCTTTTCAATTTTATTGAGTACAAAAACTACCCAAGCACAACTACCACAACTCAATAAAAATAATATCCCCTCAATTATTAAAGCTTTAACCCTTGAAGAAAAAGCTAGATTAATTATGGGCTTAGGCATGAATTTGCCAGATGGCTTATTAGGACCAAACACAGCACCACCCGATACCACACACACTATTAACCCTGTTGCAGGTTCTGCAGGTGTTACTTATGCCATTCAAAGATTAGGCATTCCTGCAATTGTATTAGCAGATGGCCCAGCAGGTTTACGTATAGACCCAACCAGACCAAATGATACAAAAAAATATTATTGCACAGCATTCCCCATTGGTACTATGCTTGCAAGCACATGGAATACAACACTCATACAAAAAGTTGGTAAAGCCATAGGCAACGAAGTAAAAGAAAGAGGTGTAGATGTGTTATTAGCACCTGCCATCAATACACATAGAAATGTACTCGGCGGAAGAAACTTTGAATACTATTCTGAAGACCCATTAGTAAGTGGCAGAACAGCGGGTGCTTATATAAATGGCGTGCAATCGAACGGTGTAGGTACTTCTATAAAACATTTTGTTGCCAACAATCACGAAGCCAATAGAATGAAAATAAATGTACAAGTAAGTCAGCGGGCAATGAGAGAAATTTATTTAAAAGGTTTTGAATATGCAATAACCGAATCAAAACCATGGACAGTAATGTCTTCTTACAATAAACTAAATGGCACATACACATCTCAAAACAAACATTTACTAACAACTATTTTACAAGATGAGTGGAAGTACAATGGACTTGTAATGACAGATTGGTTTAGTGGAGATGATGGAGCTGCACAAATGAATGCGGGTAATCACATGATAATGCCAGGTACAAAAAATCAGTACGATCAAATTATAGCTGCATCTAAAAATGGTACACTATCAGAAGAAAGATTAAATAAAAATGTAGAAAAAGTATTGGAGTTAATTTTGCGCAGCAATACATTTAAAAAATATAAATACACAGACAAACCTAATTACAAAGAAAATGTAACAACAGCCATAGAAGCAGCAACAGAAGGCATTGTACTATTAAAAAACAATGATAATAGTTTGCCTTTAAAAGATAAAAAAACAAAAATTGCTTTATTTGGAAATGCATCCTACAAAACGATAACAGGTGGTACAGGCAGTGGTGATGTAAATAAAGCATATTCTGTTTCTATTTATAAAGGGTTGAAAAATAATTTTACACTAACCAACGAATTACAAAAAGCTTATGAAACACATATTCGAAATGAAGAAGAAAATTTGCCTAAAAATTTGCCATGGTTTTTTCCTAAGCCAGCTCTTGCAGAAATGATTGTTTCAGATGCTGATGCAAAAAAATATGCAACAGAAAATGATGTGGCCATCATTACAATTGGAAGATCGAGTGGTGAATTTGCAGATAGAAAATTGGCAGATGATTATTTACTTTCAGAAAATGAAAAAACCAATATCAAAAACATTAGCCAAGCTTTTCATGCACAAAAAAAGAAAGTTATTATATTATTAAACATTGGTGGAGTAATAGAAATGAAAAGTTGGGAAGCCAATGCAGATGCTATTTTATTAACTTGGCAAGGCGGACAAGAAGCAGGCAAAGCAATAGCAAATGTTGTAAATGGCGAAATAAATCCTTCAGGAAAATTGGCTACAACATTTCCCATAAAATATGAAGACTTAGCTTCGGCAGAAGGTTTTCCTGGCACACCAGATTCGTTACCCACATCTGTACAATACAAAGATGGCATTTATGTTGGTTATAGATATTTCGAAAAATTTAAAGTACCAGTGCAATATGAGTTTGGTTATGGTTTAAGTTATACCAAATTTGATTATAGTAATATTACCATAAGCAATACAACTTTTAAAGATAAAATTTTGGTATCATTCGATGTTACAAATACCGGCAATGTTGCGGGCAAAGAAGTTGTAGAAATTTATTTAGGTGCACCAACAACCTCATTAGATAAACCTGTAAAAGAATTAAAAGCATTTGGCAAAACTGATTTATTACAACCAGGCAAAAAAGTTAAAATGAGTTTTACAATCAATAAAATAGATTTGGCATCATTCAATGAAAGCCAATCTGCTTGGGTTGTTGATGCAGGTGCGTATAAAATTTATGTTGGTGCTTCGTCAAAAAATATTAAATTGACAACAAATTTTACTTTACCAAAAACATTAGTTGTAAAAAAAGTAAATAATGTATTGGCACCAGTAGAAAAAATTGAAGAAATAAAGTAAAAAAATCTGAATTTAAAATTGTCAGCCTGAGGCACTCATAAAAGGTTTTTTATGCTCTTTGCAAATGACACTGAATTAAAAACCTGTCAAAGTGAGCTTGTCGAACTTGGTGCTACGGTCTTAAGCATCGCCTCCGACAAGCTCAGGCTAACAGTAAAATTATTAACGCATATAATTATGAAAAAAATCACCACTTCCCTCCTATTTTTATCTTTAACCATTACACTAATGGCACAAAAAACACCCGATAAAATTTACGGTCAATTGTTTTTAGATATACAAAACGGAAATGTATTTCCTGATAGTAAAACCTTTGTGGACTGTACACCAAAAAGAAAAGTAAGCGACATCATGTACGATTACGGATTACAAAAAGGTACAACGCTAGATTTGAAAAAATTTGTAGCCGATAATTTTAATGTGCAAGCACAACCCAATGTTACCAATATAAAAGAAGGTAAATCTATTGAAGCGCATATAAAAGATTTGTGGACGGTGCTTAAAAGAGCAGAGGATAAAAAAGTAGAAGGCTCTAGTTTATTGGCATTACCAAAACCATACATCGTACCAGGCGGAAGGTTTACAGAAGTATATTATTGGGATAGTTATTTTACCATGCTTGGTTTAAAAGAAAGTGGCGAAACAAAAGTAATAGAAGACATGATTGATAATTTTGCTTTTTTAATAAATACGTATGGTCATATACCAAATGGCAATCGCAGTTATTATTTAAGTAGAAGTCAGCCGCCTTTTTTTGGTATGATGGTAACCTTGCTTGCAAGTATAAAAGGCAATACTATTTATAAAAAATATTTACCAGCATTGCAAAAAGAATATAATTTTTGGATGGATGGTGTAGGTAATTTAAAAAATGGAGATGTATATAAAAGAGTAATTAAATTAGATGATGGCACCGTATTAAATAGATATTGTGATGATGATGATATACCAAGGCAAGAAGGGCATAGAGAAGATGTGAAAACAGCAGAAGAAGCTGTTTTACAAAAAACAATGATGATGCGTTTTGCCAGTGAAGCAGCCATGAATGCATTTAAAGAAACAGAATCGAAAATTATTTATAAAAATTTGCGTAGCGCAGCAGAGAGTGGTTGGGACTTTGGCAGCAGATGGTTTACTGACCCTACAAAAATTTCTACCATACACACCATAGATTTTGCTCCGGTAGATTTGAATAGTTTATTATTACATTTAGAAAATGTGTTGATAAAAAATGGTGGTAAAGTAAATGCTACAATAAATAATAAAAGAGCCGTAGCTATAAAAAAATTATTTTGGAACAAAGAAGAATCTTTTTATTGCGATTACGATTTTGTAGAAAAGAAAGTATCATCAAGTATTACTGCCGCAGGTTTTTTTCCATTAAGCATTTTAAACTACAGCCCTGCAGAAATAAAAGCACTTGCTCCAAAACTAGTTTCCTCTACTAATAAAAATTTATTAAAACCAGGAGGCATTGTAAGCTCTACCCAGAGTGTAGGCCAGCAGTGGGATGCACCAAACGGTTGGGCACCACAACAATGGATGGCTATTGTAGGTTTTGAAAAAATTGGTCAAGCTGCTTTAGCAAAAGATATAGCAACTCGTTGGACAACCTTAAATAAAAAGGTTTACAAAGCCACAGGCAAGCTTACAGAAAAATATAATGTAGTTGATTTAACTTTAGAAACAGGTGGAGGAGAATATCCAAACCTTGATGGCTTTGGATGGACAAATGGTGTTTACCTAGCGTTGGTAAAAAAATATAATTTAAAGTAAATTCACAGAGATGACATCTTTTGAAAAGATGTCATCTCTATATGCAATATTCAAATTCAATCATTTATCAATTTGAATAAGATGCCAATACAGATTTTATAAAACACTTACTTTAAATTTATTAAAATGTCAGCCTGAGCTTGTCGAAGGCGGGTTTGAAGATGCACACCAGCTTCGACAAGCTGCTAATGACACTTATCATAATACGTTCACTTTCGAATTATTGAGATGTCAGCTTGAGCTTGCCGAAAGCGGGTTTATCCGTTGCGACCGTCTTCGACAAGCTCAGACTGACCCTAAAATAGTATCGAACTTTTGTCATTTGCAAAGAGCATAAAAAATAGGGTTTAATCAATTTTACATTAATTGAATTTTGAAATAATTCTATTCCTTCTTACCTCGGCTCTAATATCAAAAACTGATACGGCTCTAAAGAAATAAATTCATGATCGTAACCTACATTGTACGTCTCATTATTCCAGTGGTCGTATAATTTTGTTGGTTTCATACCATTTTGCTTAAAGCAATGCCAACTAATGTTTGTAGCCACGCTACCAAAATTAAATACACAATACACCCTGTCGTTTTCCCATGCACGCAAGTAAGCTGCTACTGCATTATTATTGGTATTTATCCAAGTAAGGTTTTTCTTATCAGCTATTACAGATATTTTTTTGCGTATAGCAATCAATTTTTTTGTAAGCGAAAATATTTTGTGCTCTGTTGTTCCCAGCTCTAAAGATTTTTTATTTTTCTCCCAATCTATTAATGGGCGGTGCATCCAGCGGTTATCATAATCTTTGTCTTTATCTTTCAAGTAAGAATAATCATTTGTATAACCTTGTTCATCTCCATAAAAAATTACAGGCACACCTCCTAAGAAAAAACTCTGCGCTTGCATTAATATTATTTTAGCAATAGAAGTTTCAATTGCATTGGTATTATTCAATTCAATTGCTTTTTCCAACCCACACAAAGATGCAAGCGAGCCACTAATTCTTGCATCTCCAGTTTTTTCATTTACAGAAAATAATGCGCCCTTTGCAGGTGAGCCATTAAAATTTCCTGAATAATAATTTTTTAAAAACGATCTATGCTCGTAGGGGTTGTAACCAGCCTGCCCTATCATGTAATCATCATAACCAAGCCCAATATCATCATGGCAACGAGTATAGGTTATCCATGTAGTGCCGTAAGGTTTTTTTGATAACTGTGATTGTGCAGCAAGCATTACCCGAGTATCGCCAGTAGCCAGTGCATCCCATTGCAATGCCATCTGTGTAGCATTGTAAGCAAAATCACTTTCTCTTGCCACAAAATCGCCTTCTCCAAAATATTTCATTATTTCTGTAGGTGATACAATTGCCTCTGCCAATAAAGCCATACCAGGTGTAGCCAATTGCACACATTGTTTTATCAATTGTATAAGAGTATGCGCTTCTTCTAAATTTTGGCTATTTGTCCCAATTTTCTTCCATAAAAATGCAGGCGCATCAATTCTTAAAACGTCCACACCAAGGTTTGCACAAAAGAAAATATTATCTAACATTTCATTAAACACTGCAGGGTTTCTATAATTCAAATCCCATTGGTAATGGTGAAAAACGGTCATTACCCATTTATCCAATTCTTTTATGTAAGTAAAATTCCCAGGTGAACTTTCAGGAAAAACTTCCGGCATTGTTTTCTCTAGCTGATCGGGTATTTCTCTATTATCAAAAAAATAGAAAAAATCTTGGTATTTTTTTTCACCAGCCTTTGCCTTCATAGCCCACTCGTGCTTATGCGATGTGTGGTTCAATACAATATCCAACATCAAGCACATATCTTTTTGATGCATGCTTTTTTGCAAATCTTTTACATCTTCTATGGTACCAAAACGAGTATCTATTTTTCTAAAATTACTCACCGCATATCCCCCATCACTTTCATTTTTAGGGCTTTCAAATATGGGCATCACATGCAAAAAATTCACACCCAAGTTATCAAAATAATCTAGTTTATTTTCTAGGTTTTTTAAAGAGCCGCAAAAACGATCTACGTACAAACTCATACCACAAAGCTTGTTACTCAAAAACCAATTGCCATCTCCTTTATTTGTTTTGGCAACATCCATTTTTTTCAACTCATTACTTCTATTGGTAAATGCAATATCAATAATCATTAAAAGTTGCGTGTAACATTCCTTAGCATTAGGATGATTTGCGTACAACTTATCAAACAGCATTTTTATATCAGCCTCAGCAGATTTACTTCTGTTAAAATAATTTGCATTGATTGCAATCATCTCTTCCTCGTGTTTTGATATTTTGTTTGTTGTTGTACTCACTAATAAAATAATATCAATTAAATATATTGCTATTTAAATGTTTGAACGCCTCCATAGCACCAAGGTATTCGCAAGTTCTTGCGCCTGCTTTGTTAGCATTTGAAATAATATTTGTCCATTGCTCTAAAGAAAGTTCATCTATTTCTTTAGCCGTTTTTTTACTTAATTGAAACAATAAAGCGCCGACGAACGCATCGCCAGCGCCTGTTGTATCAATGGGGGATATTTTTATACTAGGTATAATAGTGGTAGTGGTTTTGTAGCCAAACAATGTGCCTTCTTCGCCAATAGTTATGGCAAAATTTGCTGTGGTTTTTTCTAACAACACAGCCGCAGCATCTGATACAGATTTTGCCTTCGTTATCAACAAAGCTTCTTCATCACTCAATTTAAAGAAATCGCAATTTTGCAAAAAATACCAACTCTGTTCAATAAAATTTTCAGTATCGTTTGGAAATAATAAGTGTCTATAATTAGGATCGAAACTTACAAATATATGTTTTGCTCTAGCAGCATGTAATAAATTTTTGTAAGCCTCTTTTAATGGCCCATTTAAAAAACCTGTAGCACTACCAAAATGTACAATACTAAAATCTTCTACATTAATGCCTGCAATATCTTCATTACTCAATTGTCCATCAGCTCCTCTATTAAAAACAAAATCTCTTTCGCCATTTTCCATAAGGCTTACGAAAGCCATGGTTGTAAAACAGCTTTCATCTTGCAACATCCATTTTGTATCTACGCCAAAATCTTTCATTACTTGTATAAGCTGATTACCAAATGGATCTTTACCCACTTTTGCAGCAAGCTCTACATAACCACCAAGCGCTGCAATAGCTGCAGCCACATTGGTAGGTGCCCCACCCGGCTTTTTTAGAAAATTTTCTCCTTTAGATAAGCTTTGTCCTTTATCCGTACAAATCATATCTATTAGTGCCTCTCCTATGCAAAGAATTTTATTCATAAATATTTTTTATTAGCGGCTACCAATTTCAGCTTCCCTCATTGTTTGAATAGCAGATTCTTTAGGCTTTAATAACAACGTAAGCACTGCGGCAATTAGTAACATTGCGCCAGAGAGTTGTATTGCCAAAACGGCATCTCTATTTAATAAATTACGAAAAATATTACCAAATGATACCGTATAAATTAACATTGGTATTACGATCAGCATATTTATAATTCCCATATACACACCAAATCTTTTTCGAGGAATACTACTTGATACAATTAAATAAGGTACTCCCATCATACTAGCCCAAGCAATTCCTAAGCCAACCATAGAAAAAGCTAAAGCTCCTTTACTGTGCAATGTAGTAAGTGCAAACATGGTAAGTGCTCCAAAAAATAAGCAAATAAAATGTAGCCATTTAGCAGGAATTTTTTTTGCAATAATTAGTAATAACAAAGCAGCCCCTATAGTAATTAAATTATATAACCCATTTAATTGCCCTGCAAAAGGCACCACTTCATTTTTATAAATTTCGTTGTCTGTAATGGTGCTGTTCCAAATCGTTTTATTTAATGAAACAGGTAAGAAATCCCAATAAATTTTCATGGCAAACCATTGAAATAAATATACCAACCCTAGCATCCACAATATTTTTGGCATATCTTTTATGGCTGCCGCTATATCAATAAATGGTGTTAAAACATTTGTCTTACTACTTTTAATATGCTCCATTTCTTCTGGTGATGGTTCTAATTCGGGTGTTGTTTTCATGCTCCACCAAACAGATCCGATGGAACAAACTGCACCAAGGAAAAAAGAACCAAACACCCAATACGGAATACCTGCTGCAGACTCTCCTTTTAAAATATATTTAAAAAGTGTTGGAGACCAGGCTGCCAAAGTAATACCTAAACCTGTAAACATACTTTGCATTAAAAAACCTTG
>JAYVID010000131.1:0-4293 GCA_043770525.1 Ferruginibacter sp. | reverse complement strand
TTATCTGGTATGGAAGGTAAAGTAATTATTATTGATAACGCTACCCAGTTGCTTACATTTTCTTTTGGTAGTGAGAGTATGAAGTAGTAGAAATTTGATACTAGATTTGAGCGACAAGCCATAAGATCTTATATGCTTTAGATAAATGTATTTAAAAATAGTGGCTGATTTTTAATTAAGTCTCCCTATAACTTTAATCTTTTATCCTATTTTCATACCATTTTCAACTTTTCGTTCTGCTTGCAACAAAACTACATGATTGTTTTCATTGTAAACCCCTAATATAAGGCATTCGCTCATAAAATTGGCTATTTGTTTTGGTGGAAAATTTACAATTGCAATTATTTGTTTTCCGAGTAGTTCTTCTTTGGTATAGAGTATTTTTATCTGTGCCGAAGAATTTTTAATACCTTCTTTACCAAAATCAATTTTTAATTTGTAGGCTGGCTTCTGCGCTTTTTCAAAATCTTCAGCAGCAATGATAGTTCCTATTCTAATATCTATTTTTTCAAAATCATCCCATGTTATCATATCAATTCAATTTTTACAACAGCATTTACATTTATAACCCCAAATATATGAGGAAATATTTCGTTAATGGAAGTGGCAAGTTCATATTTTAGTTCAGCTAATAGTTTTGTTTCGTCTATGTGTAGCTTTACCAAATCTGATTGGCCAGCATAGTATCTATCAATTACGCCTTGCACTTGAGCAGCTGTACTGTTGTGTATAAATCCTTCTGTTTTTAAAGATGGAGCCTCGTAAAAGCCTTCTAGCAAAGCGTTTTCCCAGTTTGCTTTTGTAGTTATGTGATAAATCATTTTGTAAGTATAGCTATTATAGCTTGTATTTCGTTTATTTTATAATGTTGCGTTTCTCTTTCATAGCACTTGGTTAGTTCCGATAACAAACCAATAATAATTGTTTTATTATCCATGGGTCTAAAAAAAGAAGAAACAGGTGGTACAGATATTTTTTTAAAATAATTTTCTACTTCTTTGTGAGAATACATTTGCCCATTTACGGGATCTATATAAAATTTTATTTTTTCAGAAGCATGTCCTCTTGGGTTTAATAGTTCGTAATGCTTATCAAAATAACCGAGTATAAATTGGTTGGGAATATTGATGGCACAAACAGGTACATCTAACAAATGGCACAATATTAAAAGTAAAATACCATTGCCAAAGGCATTGGCCTTATGGTTTTCAAGGGTTTTGTTTAATAAAAAGCCATCTATATTCTGATAATTTATTTCTATGCCTTGTTGCTTGTAATAACTGTATACAATACTGCCCAGCACATTTATTTGCTCCATAGGTGTGAGGTACACATTCATTTCCAGCCAAATATTTCTACGTAGTTTTTCTATTTCTTTAAATACAATTGTAGTATCCATTGCTGGATAAACATATTTTGAAATAAGCAAAGCACCTGCTAATAAATCTGGCTTATCAGTATTCCATTTTATAAAATCTTGTTTAATATCTTCTACATGCAGCTGCTGTATAATCCGTTCTATTCTTTCCTGTAATTCAGCATTGGCGGTAGTTTCCCAATAATGTTCTAAGTTGGGTATTATATCTTTGCCAAAAGAAATAATTTTGTTACTTACAGATTCGTAAACAATCTCATCAGGATCGTCGATCAAACTAAGTAGTGCAATTATTTCTTTATTTTCTTGCATTTAAATGTAAAGTCGTTGGTTTAAAAAAACTTTTAATTTTTTTTGATGCAGTATCTTTTTATTTGAACTTAAATTTAAGAAAAAGTTTTTAATATTAGGAATTATTAAAATCATTCAGCTCAGCATCCAATGATAAATTTCGGGAAAGTATTTTATCAAACGCACTTTTTTCTTCATTATTTTTAAAAGCTCTTTTTGGAATAAGATATGCTTGCATGCCATTTATAAATAAATAGTAATGTGTGGGAGTTTCTATTTTTTTAATTATGGCAGCCCACAAGGTAGTAGTTTGAGTAAATTTATCTTTTAAATGTAAATCAGTATCCGTTGCTACAACGGTCACTTCCATAAAAATAGACTCGTTTTCGGGGTCGTTAGTAATGGACTCTGCCTGCTTTACAATTTGTGCCCTGCCAGTAAAAAAGGGTAGCAAATTAAATACTAAAACAAATAAAAAGATTCCTATAGAGTACGAACCTAAAAAACTATACGACTTTGAAAAAAACAAAAAGCTAATAATTAATAAATAAAAAATAGCCTGCTTTAATAAATTTCGTAATCTCTTGCGCTTTCTATCTTTTTTATCCCAATACATAAAAGTATAGTACAATTCATAATCTTCTTTTGTTGTACTATAATGTAGTGTAACCATTATTTTTTAGTAGCTGTTTTTTTAGGTGCCGCTTTTTTAGTAGCTGTTTTCTTTGCCGCAGTTTTTTTCTTGTCAAACGCTTTAGGGTCTTGTGTTAGTATCATTTTCTTTATACTATCAATATCTATTGCTGCTAATTCTGCTGGGGTATATTTACCTGTAGCACCACTACCAATAACTTTTAGTTTCTTTTTATTAAATTTAATAATAGGTCCCCATTGTCCATTTTCTAAAGTTATTTTTTCTTCTGGCCATTCTTGAATTATACGGGTAGCTTCTTTTTCTACTTTTTTCTCAATAAGTTCATTGCAATCTTGCTGTGTAAGTATATCAAAATTATATGCACGAGGTATGTTAATGTACATATCATTCCACTTTATAAATGGCCCAAAACGACCCTTACCTTTGGTAATAGGCTTGTCTTCGTAATGCCCTATTGGAGCATCTTCCACACGTTTTGCCTCTATTATTTCTATAGCCCTTGCAAGATCTACCGTACTTGCTTGCTCACCTCTTGGCATAGACACAAATGCATCTCCAAATTTTACATAAGGACCAAATCTTCCAACTCCCACACTTATATCTTGATTTTCATATTGGCCAAGAGGAGCGCCCAATTTAAATAGTTCAATGGCTTCCTCTAGTGTAATGGTTTCTATACTTTGGGCAGCAGTTAGTTTTGCAAACCTTGGTTTATCGTTTTCATCATCTGTTTGTGCACCTATTTGTACCATAGGGCCAAAGCGTCCCATACGGGCAATAATCGGTTTGCCAGTTTCTTCCTCAGTACCCAATATTCTTTCTCCTTTTGCTCTTTCAGCATTTTCTAAAGTATGCTCTACACCTTCATGAAAAGGCGTGTACCAATCACCCACCATTTTACCCCACTGCAATTTTCCATCGGCAATGTTGTCAAACTCTTGCTCAATATTGGCTGTAAAAGAATAATCCATTACTCTTTTAAAATGCTCACTTAAAAAATCGGTAACCACCAAACCCAAATCGGTAGGAAATAATTTACCTTTTTCAGCACCTGTATTTTCTTCACTTTGTGTTTTGGTAATAGTATCGTTTTTCAATGTTACCAAACGAGTAGTTCTTTTTATAGGATCTTTATCTCTTTTTACAACATAGTTTCTTTTTACTATGGTGGATATTGTGGGAGCGTAGGTACTTGGTCTTCCAATGCCCAATTCTTCTAATTTTTTTACAAGCGATGCTTCTGTATATCTAGCTCCAGGTCTTGTAAATCTTTCTGATGCGGTCATTTCTTTAAAGCCTAGTACTTGTCCAATAGAAAGATTTGGCAAACGGCTTTCTCCCTCAGCATTTTCATCTTCCTCTTCATCATCTGTACTTTCCAGATATACTTTTAAAAAACCATCAAATTTTAATACTTCACCACTTGCACTTAGTTCTGCTTTATTGGTGCTTATTTCAATTTTTGCAGTTGTTTTTTCAAAAATAGCATCAGCCATTTGCGAGGCTATGGTACGTTTCCAGATTAACTCGTACAACCTTGTAAGGTCTTGGTCTGCTACTACACGTGCATCCATATAAGTGGGGCGAATGGCCTCATGTGCTTCTTGTGCACTATCGTTTTTGTTTTTGTATTTACGTACTTGCAAATACTTATCTCCAAAGCTGCTGTTTATTTCATTTTTTATAGCATCCATGGCTGTTTCGCCAAGGTTCACACTATCCGTACGCATGTAGGTAATTTTTCCGCTTTCATACAATTTTTGCGCTAGTAGCATGGTTTTGCTTACACCATAGCCTAGTTTTCTGCTAGCTTCTTGTTGTAAAGTAGATGTAGTAAAAGGTGCTGCAGGTGTACGTTTGCCAGGTTTTACTTGAATATCTTTTACGGTGTAATTTGCACCTATACATGTTTGCAAAAACTGTTCTGCATCATTTTGTGCATCATATTTTGCACCTTCGGCTTTAAAAGAAA
>JAYVID010000130.1:0-11267 GCA_043770525.1 Ferruginibacter sp. | reverse complement strand
AATAGAAGGTATTTTGGAGATAATTTATTTGAAAGATTGGTGGTAGCTTCATTGCAAAAGGCATGGCATAGTAGCTAAACCAAATAACGGACAGTCATTGAAAATTTTGTATTTACATACATTTCTTTTTATGCAAATGGTATCTACAAGTTATAATTGGGTAAAAAAGAAAATAAATGGACAACTAATCCCTAACAAATTGTAATTTTGCACTTCAAAAAATATTCGCAATCATAAAAATTTAAAGAAATGAGTTCAGTAAAAGTTGCCATTAATGGTTTTGGTCGTATAGGCCGTTTGGTTTATCGTCAAATACACAATATGGAAGGAATAGATGTAGTAGCAATAAACGATCTTACTAGCCCTGCAACGCTAGCTCATTTATTAAAGTATGATAGTGCACAAGGCCGTTTTGACGAGAAAGTAACTTTTACCGAAAATGCGATTATTGTAAACGGGCACGAAGTAAAAGTATATGCACAAAAAGATCCAGCACAAATTCCCTGGGGAGCACACAATGTGGATGTAGTAATTGAAAGTACTGGTTTTTTTACAGATGCTGAAAAAGCAAAAGCACACATTACTGCCGGCGCAAAAAGAGTAGTAATATCTGCACCAGCAACTGGCGATTTAAAAACAGTTGTATTTAATGTAAACCATGCTATACTCGATGGTACAGAAACCATTATTAGTTGTGCAAGTTGCACAACAAACTGCCTTGCACCAATGGCAAAAACATTGAACGATAATTTTGGTATAGTTACAGGTATCATGAGTACGATACATGCATACACAAACGATCAAAATACATTGGATGCACCACATGCAAAAAATGACTTAAGAAGAGGTAGAGCAGCAGCAGCTAATATTGTACCCAATAGTACTGGCGCTGCAAAAGCAATAGGCCTGGTATTGCCAGAGCTAAAAGGAAAATTAGATGGGGGTGCACAAAGAGTACCAGTAATTACAGGAAGTGTAACAGAACTATATTCTATTTTAGAAAAAACAGTAACGGCTGATGAAGTAAACGCAGCTATGAAAGCCGCCAGCAACGAGAGCTTTGGCTACAACGAAGATGAAATTGTAAGCAGCGATGTAATTGGCATTACCTACGGTTCATTATTTGATGCTACACAAACCAAAGTACAAACCATTGGCGATAAGCAATTGGTAAAAACCGTAAGCTGGTACGATAACGAAATGAGTTATGTATCTCAATTGGTACGTACGGTAAAGCATTTTGCAGGGTTGATAAAATAAACGCCCCTTCTATCTTTCTGCCAAATGGCGGAGAAAGAAACGTAGAAGATATTAGCGAATTAAATATAATAATTATGGCTTCCAATTAGGGAAGCCTTTTTTATTGCGTTTTATTTTGGGTGGCTGTTGGCTTCATACAATAATCAACTTCGGTCCGGGCTATTCTTCATTTTATCTTTATTCAACAATACTGCGAGGTTTATTTATTTTTTGCAACAATTTCTATTTTCCGAACAGCTTGTTCGTAAATTAGAAATTGTTGATTGTCCAGCAAGTTGTCGGATAATTTAAAGGTCTTAAAAAAGTAAACAAAGAATAAAAAACGAAACGTTATTTAGCATACCATTAAGATTTTTATAAAACCGATGCCTCTACATTTGGTCTTTAATTTTTTTAACCAAAACAAAAATTATGTTACAAAAACCATCTAACGCATTTATTGCAGCATCATGGACAGCTATGGGCATTGGTATAATTGGCTATTTTATTGGGTTGTGGCGGTCTGATATGTTACTAAACGAAAAAGGATATTATTTTACAGTAGTAATGTTCGGCTTATTTTCGGCAGTATCTGTACAAAAAGCCGTGAGAGATAAATTAGAAGGCATCGCTGTTACAGATATTTATTATGGGTTGAGTTGGTTTGCTGTTATACTTTGTATTGTTTTATTGGCTATAGGTTTGTTTAATGCAAGCATGCTCCCAAGCGAAAAAGGGTTTTATGCGTTTGCTTTTGTTTTGGCTATATTTGGTGCTGTAGCAGTACAAAAAAATATACGAGATTCGCAATCTCACGAAAACTAAAACAAATTTTTTATGGCATTTTCTAATGCAATTTCAACTTACAGAACACCATTTTTTAAAAACAAATGGCTTATTGCTTTTTGTGTAATTTTTTTCAGTTTATGGTTTAGTACATTAATAGGTACCACCGATATGAAAAACTGGATAATGGAAAATGCCTTGGTAT
This sequence comes from Ferruginibacter sp., assembly GCA_043770525.1. Taxonomy (GTDB): domain Bacteria; phylum Bacteroidota; class Bacteroidia; order Chitinophagales; family Chitinophagaceae; genus Ferruginibacter. The sequence continues at coordinate 9,037 of JAYVID010000130.1, read as the reverse complement.
TTATTTTTCTTGGGTATATCATTTTCACTTTTAAGAAACACCAATTTAGCGATTTAAGTTTTTTACTTATTACGATATACTTATGCCTACATGTGTATGGCGCTAAATACACCTATGCCGAAAACCCCTTTGGGTATTGGCTAAAAGATGTGCTACACCAACAGAGAAACCATTACGATAGAATAGTGCATTTCTCCTTTGGCTTTTTACTTGCCTATCCCATGCGTGAGTTATTTTTAAATTATTTTAAATTTCCTACGTGGGTTGGTTGGGCATTGCCTATAGAAATTACTTTATCCATAAGTGGTTTTTATGAGCTAATAGAATGGGGAGTAGCCGATGTGTTTTTTCCAGCACAAGGCGTTGCATACTTGGGTACACAAGGCGATATTTGGGATGCACAGAAAGATATTTTTTTAGCTACATTGGGTTCAATACTGGCTACTACCATTGTGTCTATTATAAAGAAAACCTTTAAGATATATCACCCTAAGCCTAATATTTAATAGCAATAAATTGTTTTTTGAAGTAGAACCTAATTTGTAACTTTACACAAATGATAATTTTATGGAAAAGGAATTATTAAAAAGGATAACTATTATACCTGGATTAATGGGAGGAAAACCAACTATACGTGGAATGAGATTTAAAGTTTCTGATTTATTGGGCTACCTTTCAGCAGGTATGACAGAAGCAGAAATCCTCGAAGATTTTCCTTATTTAGAAAAAGAAGATATTACTGCTTGCCTTGCGTATGCTGCAAAGAAATTAGATCATACCGTAATACTTGTAGTAAATGACGCAGCTTAATGAATTAGAATTTTGGATAGATTTAAACCTTCCTCCGAAATTGGCAAATTGGTTAATAGAGGGTTTTAATGTGAAAGCGAAATCTTTTAAAGATTTACTATTTACAGATATGCCAGATGTAGAGGCTTATAAAATCGCTGCTAAGAAATCTCACATGATAATAATCACTACAAAAGATATTGATTTTTCAAATTATCAGAACATTGTAGGTTCTCCTCCAAGAATTTTATATTTAAACGTTGGCAATATTTCAAATAAAAATTTAAAACTATTGATAGAAGATAGATTTGCGGAAATCCTTCAATTATTTTTAACGACAAATGAACCACTAATAGAAATTTCAACTGAATAAATAAATTATGAGCAAATTTTCCGACTTCAATTTTAAAGGCCACAAAGCTTTAGTGAGAGTAGATTTTAATGTGCCACTAGATGCAGCATTTAATATTACTGACGATACAAGAATGACAGCAACCATTCCTACTATAAAAAAAATATTGACAGATGGTGGTAGTGCTATTTTAATGAGCCATTTTGGAAGGCCAAAAGATGGCCCTGCCGATGAATTTTCGTTAAAGCATTTGGTAAAACATTTACACGAATTATTAGGTAAGGAAACCAAAGTTTTTTTTGCAGATAATTGTATAGGTGGACAAGCGGGCATGACAGCCAATATGCTACATGCTGGCGAAGTGTTGTTGTTAGAAAATCTTCGTTTTCATAAAGAAGAAGAAGCAGGCGATGAAGCATTTGCCAAAAAACTAAGCATGCTTGGTGATGTGTACGTAAATGATGCATTTGGCACAGCACACAGAGCACATGCAAGTACAGCTGTTATTGCCAAAAACTTTACTACAGACAATAGAATGTTTGGCCTACTAATGGAAGCCGAAGTAAACAGTGCAGAAAAAGTAATGCATCAAACAGAGAAACCATTTTGCGCTATCATAGGTGGTGCAAAGGTTTCAGATAAAATATTAATTATAGAAAATTTATTGGATAGAGCTACTGATATTATTATTGGTGGAGGTATGGCATATACATTTTTAAAAGCTAGGGGTGGCAAAATTGGTGCATCGCTTTGCGAAGATGATAGACTGCAAACGGCTTTAGATATTTTGGAAAAAGCAAAACAAAAAAATGTAAGCATTCATTTACCCGAAACTAGTACCATTGCAGATAAGTTTGCAGCAGATGCCGATACTAAAGATTGCCCAAGCGATCAAATACCCGATGGTTGGATGGGTTTAGATATAGGCGGAAAAGCCATTGGTATTTTTAGCGAAGTAATTGGTAAATCGAAAACGATATTGTGGAATGGGCCAATGGGTGTTTTTGAAATGGAAAAATTTCAAAATGGTACAAAACAAATTGCATTGGCCGTGGCAGATGCTACAAGTAAAGGTGCTTTCTCATTGGTAGGTGGCGGTGATAGTGTAGCGGCTGTAAACAAATTTAACCTAGCAGAAAAAGTAAGTTATGTTAGTACTGGTGGTGGTGCATTGTTGGAGTATTTTGAAGGGAAGGTGTTGCCAGGGATTGAGGCGGTGAAGTAAAAAGCCCCCTCTATCTCCCCCGAAGGGGGAAGAAATCCCGAATATATAAACGAAGATTTATTTTATAAAAAAACTCCAAATTATTTTGGAGTTTTTTATTGTCGAAAATTATTTTTCTTTTTCCCAACACTTTGCACAACAATACTCGTTTTAGGTAATAGAACCCATTTAAAATAAAAAATTTGGAACAAAACTTACAGAATATAATTAATGGCTGTGTAAACAACAATAGGCTTATGCAAAAAGCATTGTATGCGCACTGCTATGAACCAATGCAAAGGGTTTGTAACAGATATACAAATGATACAGAAACGAGTGCTAGTCTTTATAACGATGCAATGTTTAAAGTTTTTAAAAGTATAGGTAGCTACAAAGAAGATGGAAAAATAATGGGGTGGGTAAAAAGAATTGTGGTAAACACTTGTATTGATTATGTAAGGTTAAAAACGTCATTACCTACGATTGAGATAAAGGAAAGCAATGAAATAGAATATGCCATTGAAGAAACCGTTTTACACAAAATGAGTGCAATAGAAATACAAGAAACAATAAAAGCACTACCAAAAAATGTGGCAACTGTTTTTAACTTATATGTGTACGAAGAATACAATCATACTGAAATTGGTGAGCTCCTACAAATACCCTCAGGTACAAGCCGCTACTACTTAAGCGAAGCAAGACGATTGCTAAAAAGTAAAATAGAAAACAATATTATTTCACTTAATTCAATTAATTAAGATGAGCAACTACGATAAAATATTAAGAGATAAAGAAAATAATTTACCACCCAAAAAAAGTGATTTAGAAAACAATTGGGCATTGTTAGAAACTCAATTAAATTCAACTTCACAAACCAGTACAAACGAAGCAAAATTTAATTTAAATAAAATTATTAAAACTTTACTGGTAACAGCAGTGGTAGCTATCATAATTTTTATTGGATTTTTTGTAAGTAAAAATAAAAATACACCTGCTATAAATACAGATTTTACATTATCAAAATCTGCAATAAAACCACCTATGCCTGCTGTAAATGTACTGTATGAAACTTTTATGTACGATGCAGATAAAGGTGATACATTATTTACCAAAAACGGCTCTATACTTGTATTTCCAAAAAATGCTGTACTAAATAATAAAGGAGAAATTGTAAGTGGCAAAATAGAATTACGCACAAGAGAGTTTAACGACCCAATAGATTACTATATGGCAGGCATACCCATGACGTATGATAGCGCAGGTGTAAAATATACTTTTGTAAGTAGCGGTATGATAGATATAAAAGCATATCAAAATAACGAATTGCTATACGTAAACCCAAGGGCTAAACCACAACTCAACTTGGTAAGCACCAATAATGAAAGAAATACCAACTTATACATTTTAGATACCACTACAGGGCAATGGATAAATAAAGGGAGGGATGAAGTGAATGATTTAACGCAAAAGCCAAAGAAAAATATTACAAGTACCCTGCCAAAGATTATTAACAATCTTATTCAAAGTGGGGATCGTCTTTTAAGTCCGGGATTGGAAGAAGATTATTTTAAAGAGGAAGCTAATGAAAAAACAGGTGCTATTACAAAACCTATACCACCACAAAAAGCAAGTGGAAAAAATCCTACTATAGAAATTATAATAGACCCTGCAAGTTTTAAAGAATTACTAGTGTACAATAATTTAAAATTTGAAGTATTAGATAATGAAACAGCAATTGTAGGCGAAGATTCAAAAACGGAGTGGGATAATGTAGAGTTGCTACGCAGTGCCAAAAGCAGCAACTATACTGCAAAATTTAGCCTAGGCAATAAATCTGTACAATACCAAGTAAAACCTGTACTTGAAGGAAAAGATTATGAAGAAGCAGTAAATGTTTATAATGAAAGAATAAAAGCATATTACGATGTGCAAAATAAAAGAGTGGCTTCTGAACAAATACAAAGGGATACACTTGCCTTACAAAATAAATTAATGGATGAAGAAAATAAAAAAACAGTAGCTAAAAATGAAGTAGTTATTGCTAAAAATAAAATTGTAGAAATTGAGAATAAACGTATAAAAGAATTGAATATATTAATCATTGCTAGAAATAAAAGAATGGAAGAGAGAATGAAAAATGAAAAAGAGAGAAAGAAAATTAATGACTCTTTACGTTTAATTTGGGAAAAAGAAAATAGAGCTTTGGCTTTAAAAGAAAACTTACTACGTTCATTTACCATTGATGGATTTGGATACTGGAATTGTGACCAACCAACTTATCCAAATGGTGTTCCTATTAGTGCAACATTTGTAGATGAAAAAAATAATGTTTTAAATTTTACTAACATCAATGCTGCAAGTTTTGGTATAAATAGAGTTTTAGCTTACTACAATAATAATATTACAGTGCTACCAAACACCAATCATATTATATGGAGTGTTTATCAAAATGAATTTTACTACCTCAGTTTTAAAGAGTATGAAAAATTAAATATAAAGCCTGACAGAAGAGCATTCACTTTTAAACTAAATAAATACGAAGGGAAGTCTAATACAGTATCAGATTTAAGAAAAATACTATACGGTGGATAAATAACAATGGTCTAAATACCAAAAACGCCTCTCACATTTGAGAGGCGTTTCATTTAGCCGTGTACAAGCAAGGCTAATAACATCGAACATCATTATGCAAGACTTGGAGGAAATTGGCAACTTTAGATAACTTATGATTACTTTAACCTACATGAAAAAGTTAGAGTTGATTGCTATGTCATTTTTAATTAGAATTCTTTGAAGGTAAAAATATTATCAAGATTACTTCCCCTTCAATTTTTTATCCGCCAAATTCTTATCCGTACTCTTTACTCTACGTTGAAGTTTTTTAATATCTTCTTCCGCAGGTAATTGCTCTGGTTTTATGCCACTTTTACCCAATAAACTTCTTATGTCTTTGTTATTCTTTACATGCTCATTAGTAATGTTGGCTTCACCATTCAAGTCATTTTGCTTTACATTAAAATTAGTAATTTCTGTTGCTAATTGTTTTGCTGTAATAGTTATGGTGGGCAAAAAATCGGCTAGTGGTCTGTTTTCTGCTATCCCAAGTTTTCTTTTCATTGCACTCGTATTGTTTCCACCAAATAATGCAGCATCTCCTTTACTACGTATTATCGCAAACCCTCTTTCATTAACTCCTCTTTCATAAATATTTTTAGATAATTCTGTTTCTGTGATAGCTAGTTTTTCTCTAGCTTGCAAGCGTTCCATTAGTTTAATACGCTCTTCTAATAATTCCTGCTTACGAGTTTGTATAGCAAAATAACTTTGTGCGAAAGCTATTTGCTCTTTTTTGGGATCACCGTTTTGTGCTATCAGATAACAGGCATAACGGGTTAGCATAATATCTTCTTGTTTACGCTCTGCTCCTGACCCAATTTGAACCATTTTGTTGACATCAACAAAATGGTCTAAAACCATTTCACCTGTGGTCTTACAACTTTCTCTAGCTTTTTCTATTGCATTTAAAAAGTTACGCCACTCGGCATAACCAAGTAAAAGTTGTAACTCTCGAGCAAGCCAATATTCAATACCGTCTTGTTCATAAACTGCATCTTCAAACGTTCGATTAAGTTTTACTATAGTTTGCTTTTCCATCGCAGATAATTTTCTATTTTTAAATAAATACCAAGCATTTGATAATTACAATAAATTGAAAGTAAATATAAATAGAAGTTTAATGTATTGTTTCAAATAATTAAAAACGCCTCTCAAATTAGAGAGGCGTTTCATTTAGCCGTGTACCATGTACGGGAATCGAACCCGTTATTCCTCCGTGAAAGGGAGGCGTCTTAACCGGTTGACCAACACGGCATTTCCGTTTTTCGGACTGCAAAGATAGCAGTTTGAATTTTTACAACCAAATAATTTCGAAAACTTTTTATTTGAGTTCAATTTCGGTATGCATATCTGGAATTATGATATCTGAAAAGCCCTTTGATACAAGCTTTGCCATAAAATCTTGCTGCACATCGTACTCACCATGTACTAGAAAAACATTTTTTACTTTACTAGCATCTTGGCAAGCTAAAAAGTGCAACAAATCTTCATAATCACCATGTGCACTCATACTTCTTACCTGCCCTACTTCAGCATTTACTTCATGCCATTTGCCAAAAATACGCACTTCCCTTTCTCCATTTTTAAGACGCCCACCAAGGCTACCAGGCGCACAATAACCAGTAAGTAAAATACTGTTTCTACTATTACCAATATTATTTGCAATATGGTGTTTTACCCTACCAGCTTCTGCCATTCCGCTGCTACTAATAATTACACAAGGCTCTCTTCTATAATTTAGTTGCTTAGATTCATCTTGTGTTTTTAAAAAAGTAAGCCCAGGAAAATCAAATGGATCCTTATCAATCTTCATTACCGCTTGTATACTTTCATTAAAATATTCAGAATGATTTTTTATAACCTCCGTAGCTTCCATACTTAGTGGGCTATCCACAAAATAATCAAGAGCAGGCAATTTGTTTTCTATGCTTAGTTGGTTAAGCGAATATAAAATTTCTTGCGTACGTCCTACACTAAATGCAGGCATTATCAATTTTCCTTTTTTCTCAATACAAGTTTTTTGTATCCATTGCAACAACAACTCTGTATTGGGGGCATGCTCTTCATGCAAGCTGTTACCATAAGTACTTTCTATTAAAATATAATCTGCTTGTTCAAAAGCGGTAGGTGCACGCAGTATCATATCTTTATAACGACCCACATCTCCGCTAAAAGTTATACAAGTTTTTTTGCCATTTTCTGTAATGCGCAAATGCACAGATGCACTCCCAATAATATGCCCAGCTTCTGTAAAACTAAATTCAATCTCTTCATCAATTTTGCACCAAGTATCATACTCAATAGTCTCAAAACGCTCCGCAGCAGACATTGCATCAAGTGTTGTGTATAGTGGTTTTACAAGCGGTAGCTTTTGCAAAATCAAACGTTTATTTGTCATACGAGCATCTCCCTCTTGTATGCCCGCACTATCTTCCATTAAAATACTTGCAAGATCTTTGGTAGCAGGAGTTGCATAAACTTTTCCCTTATAACCATCCTTTATTAACTTAGGTAATAGCCCACAATGATCTATGTGAGCATGCGAAAGTATCATATAATTTACTTCTCTTGGGTCAAAACCAAAACTTTCATTTAGCTCATCGCTTTTATCTCCCATGCCTTGAAAAAGCCCACAGTCCAACAATAATTTTTTACCATTATCTAACGTAATTAAATGCTTGCTACCCGTTACTGTTCTAGCAGCACCGTGAAAAGAAATTTTCATATAAACCTGTTTTAAGTTTAAAGATACATGCTTAATTGCAACCAGCATTACGTTTTATTTTTTTATATATGTATCAAAGACAGGGAGCAGGAGCGGCATATAACAATCAACATTGGTTTCCCGCTATGCGTTGCTGCCAGCCTGCGGCATGGCATTCACTCCTATCGGGGCTAGGCGCATCTTTATCTCTTTAATCATCTTTTATTATGCTATACGATTATGCAATAGATTGATGCGAATAGCGAAGCTCGTTTTTAACCCAAATAAAAAGTTAAATAAATTACCCCTAAGTAATTTTTATAAAAGTTTAACTACTTTACTCTTACAAAATATTATTGTCATGAGAAATTTATTTTTTGCTTTATTTATTTCTACCATTACACTTTTATATTCTTGCAAAGAAAATGATAAAACTGAAATTTCAAATGCAAGAATATTAGAAAGGGATTTTGAAAATGCTACAAAAACAATTGAAAAATATAACAATTTTCTATTAAGTAGCTTAAAAGAAAAAGCAGTTACATCTGCTACAAGTTTAAGAGGAGCATTATGGTTAGCTAAAGCGGAAGAAATAAAAAAAAATATTGATAACTTTAAGAAGGAAATTGATAGCTACAAGACACAATTGAAAAAAGAAGCAAATTTACATTTTGAAAATGGCATCGAAGTATTTGAAGAAAATAATAAAGCCCCAGTAAACAAAATTTTTATTACTGAAAAAAAAAGCAATGAACTAATATCTAGCTGGGAAGTATTAAATAGTAATTTGATGCTTGTGGATGAAGCCCTAAAAAAAGAATTTGAAAATAAGATTGAAAAAATAAAAATAGCAAATAATGAAGTAGAAAAAGAAACATTACAAAAGTTTACTAATAGATTTACAAATATTACAACAATGGAAGCATTGGTAATTTTGAGTAGCATAGAAAATAATCTAATTATAACAGAAAATCATTTAATAAATTTTTGCTATAATAATGTTGGAGTTGTTGGAGGCTGTAATTTCGGAGGTGGCCCATACTTTTTCGTAAACCAAAGTATAAATAAAGTACAAAAAGGAGAAAAAATTTTAATAACGGCAGGCATAGTAGAATTTATTACTAAATCAAAGCCAATATTAAAATTTGATGACAAATTAATTAGCCCTATAAATAATGGAATAGCCAAATATGAAATTGTAACAACTTCAGTTGTTGGAAAATACAAAATTCCTGTTGAAGTAAATTTTACCGACGAAAATGGTAAAAAATGTGCACAAACAAAAATTATTGAATACGAAGTAGTAAAATAAAAACCTACATTTTTTGTTTCCAAAAAAACCTAGATAATACAACCATCACTAATGCTACAA
>JAYVID010000129.1:0-4969 GCA_043770525.1 Ferruginibacter sp. | reverse complement strand
TCCTCCTATTACATAATATTTATTGCCTATTAAAAATCCATAACCACCCCAAAAGCTATTAGTGAAGTTTTTTACACCTGCCCATGTATTTGAAGCAATATCATAGGAAAGTACATAACTATCATTGCCAGTGCTATTGTTTACAATACCACCAATAACATAAATTTTATTATTGTAATAAAAACTATTGGCATAAGCTAATGCTACTGGGCAATCTGCTAATGCAGTAACTGCTCCAGTAACGTCATTAAATTTATAAAATTTACCACTGGTAGATACATTGTAAGGAGGATTGGTATTAAAACCCAAACCATAATAAAATACTCCATTTGCATTTACACCAATACCAGCCTGTGTGCCATAAATAGGTGTTGCAGGTGGAGTATAATTGTTGCTAATGCCCAAAAAACCAGTGGTACTTTGGTACTCACTACCATAAGCAGTGCCTGCGGTATTGGTTGCATAGGCTTTATATCTATATGTAGTTAAAGAATTTGGAAAAGCAGTGGTTGTAATAAAATTACCCACTTGTGCTGCACCTGTATTAATATATTTTGTTGCATTTGCTATAGTAAGATTAGGCGTAAGACTATCTGATGTAAACAAATGCCCAAACTCCGAAATAGCAGGAGTACCTGTTGTTACTATTCTACCTTCCAGTTTTACCTTGGTTGCAAAATCTCCAAAATAAAAAGTATCTATTGTTGTAACAGTTGGCAATACTGTAGGCACAGCACTAGTAGTAAACGATACCACATTGCCATAACTTGAACCTACACTATTGGTGGCATAAGCCCTTGCATAATAAGTAGTGTTAGCGGTGAGTCCAGTAAAACTGCTTGTAAAATTTCGAGGTGCAGTAGTTGTACTTCCTAGGTTGGTTATTGTATTTGCAATTGTAGGCACAGTAACGGTGCTACTATAACAATGTCCATAGCTTGTAACAGTTACATTACCTGTACTTACCACTGTACCCCTTACAAAAGCACTCGTTATTGCTACAGCACTATCAGCTCCTGTAGCCACATTGGGTGCAAAGTTACCTACAGAATCCAATGTTTTAAAAACCTGTATATCGTTACCATAAATGGTATCATTGTTAGCAATAAAGAAAGAGCGTACATAATACCTTGTACTTGGAAAAAGCCCCGTGATATTACTAGAAAATGCACCATCGCTCGCTTTTTCGCCAAGCATAGTTTTACCTTGGTTTATTCTAAAATCGGGTACATCGTTTGCACTGCTCCAACAGTGGCCATGCTGCTCTACTTTAAACTCAGCAATGTTTGTAATGGTACCTTGTGCAAAAGCTTTAGTAGGTGTAATGTTGGATATTGTACCCGTTTTAATAATTATTTTTTCTGCTTCATTGTATTTTTTACAAGAAAAAATAACTGTTAAACAGATAAAGGCAAGTAAGCTATATCTCATTTTTTTCATGATAATTTATTTAAACAGTTTTTTATTTTAGTGTGATATAAATTATGTTGTAAAATTATTTTTTATTGCTTCTTCATTTTCTTTTACTCTACCAATGCAGTATTATAATCTACGAATGCTACTGCTATAAAATATTGCCTTACATCATGATAAATTCTTTCACCATACGAAAGTAAATTGGTTGTGTAGTTTTTATGGGCAAGTTGTGTGAAAGGCCAGTTTTATTGAGTGAATGACAGTTTTATTGAGTGAATGACAGTTTTATTGAGTGGAGAAAATTATTTTTTAAATTAATTTGCTTTTTATGTCATTGACTATGTAGGCAGTTTGAGATGTAATTATTGATTTACTATGAGCATTAAAATAATACTTCTCAAGCAGCGAATCTTTTTAAGAAATCGCTGCTTGAGAAATAAATAAACATGCTTTTATTATATTTAGTTTCTACTTAACCCATATTCAATTCGATATTTACCATCGTCAACCACAATATCTTTTGACAGTTTAGGCAATTCCATAGGGTCAGTTATTTTTAATGCTGGCAAGTCAATAATAAATGGACCATCGTTATCATGTCCATCATCCACTTCAATTATTGATACATTAATATTTGTTTTAAAACCAACTTTTAAATTGTTCAAGGAAGTTTCTAATCCTTTGAGTTCATTGTCATCGAAGTTTTTGATAAGTGTATTTAGAAAAGGAACAGGTGAACTATCAGCACTTAAGCTGATATTTATTTCATCGGAGCCCAATCCAGATGTTTCATCAATACAAAATAACCTCAAATAAGTATTGGATAAATAACTAATTTCAGACTGCCAGCCAGCTTTAAATTTATTATCCAATATTGACGCTCTTTGTAATTTGAGGTAAACTTTATTTTGCACGCTAGTGGAAAAATTTATACTTAATTCTCTTCCCATTCCTTCTGCTTGCTCAACGATATTAGTTGGAGGCTGATTATCAAATAAAGTTATTTTAGCATCGGAATTTATATTTTTTTGTACAAAAAAACGAGAATTGTATACATCACCAGTTATTAATTTACCATCCATAGTAGCTACAAACCAACATTCATCGTTTTTGCCATTTGGTTGAGCTAGAGGCAAATTCGGATTTTTGGGTAAATCCCAAGCTCGAATTTTAAAAGCTGTTTGCCAAGTTTCACCAGTATGTTTTATAAAAGCAACATCAACTTGACCTACAAAATTTGGATTTGATCGGCCTCCCCTTAATCGTATAAACATAGGCTTGTAAACATCAACGGTATGACCTTTTTCCGAAAGTCCAAATTCATGAGAAATATTGCCAATAAATTCATTATCTAATCCCAAATCAAATATGCTTACTTTTTCAAAAGGCTTGATTTCTGTAGAAAGATTATCTTCAAAAAAATAAGTGGTTTCAATATTAGGATTCATAATAAATGTATAAGTACCTGGTTCACTCATATAAATCCATTGATACACGCCATCTATCGGAAAATTTGGTGCTCGTGTTACATTTATTTTTGTTAATGAATTAGGATCTGGATTCTTAAAAACTAAAAAATCAGATTGCATTATAGCAGTCGTAGGTGAATTGTGCGGAAAATTCCAATGATAATCTGCAACAAGAGCTTTGTGATCGCTATTTACCAATCTAAATTTTTGGTGCAACTTTGAAATATTTGTTGGCAACAATCTCATATATTGTGGTAGTATGTAGCTACCTGACTCTTGGTTTTGAAAATTCGGATTTGGGGTACACATATAATCTAACCTTTCTTCTAAACCTGCTGGTAAATTTTTGCCTGCTTTCAAATTGTAATTTGTAAGGCCTGGATCTTTTTCAAAAAGTGCTGACGGTGGTTTCATATAGGTACGCCAAGCATCAACCAAAGTACTTGAAAAAATACTTGGTTTTATCTTAAATACATTTCGCCATTCACCCCTTGTATTAGGATTTAAATCACCCCTTATATTCATATCGCCCAATACAATTACTTTATTATAATTTATATCTAATGGATTACCCAAAAGTATATTTAAACCATTTTCAATTGTTTTCAGCTGCTTAAATCTGACACTGCTGTATTCACCTACTTTTTGATAAAATGCTTGCATATGAGTAAAAGCAATGGTAATTATTTCAAAAGTATTGTTGGTTAAAACTTGAACAATACCAACACCTTTTTGAGCTAAAGCATCATCATCTGTAGTATCCTTAAAAGGCAAAAACATTGCTTTATTATTTTCCACATTAAATTGGCTTACAGGCAAATTATTAAACTCAAATTTGCTAAAAATAGCTAAACCGCTATCATCAAATGCAGCTGGAAAACCACCAAAACTTAAAATAAAATTTGGATAAATACCTGCTAAGCCACTTTTTAAAATAGCTTTTGCGTCTTCATTGTCTGCCTCATTAAAAACCACCACATCTGGTGAGTCATCTGAATTTAAACCATGAAGCGCTTCTACAACAGCAGTAGCTCTTATTTCTGCTTCGTCATTAGGCCCAGCAGGAAATGCTTGTGCCTGAATGTTAAATGTCATTATTTTGAATACACTCATAATAAATAAATTAATGCGGTTTAAAAAATTCTCTTTTATTATATAAATAAATACAATCTCTAAAAGAAGTAACGCTACAGTTAGAATTTGTATATTTTGCTAGTAACAATAAGTATTTTGCTTTTATCATGGTGTTTTATTTATTTAGCTTGATGATATTTTGCTTTATGTAAAATTAGTATCAGTATTTTTTCTTGTTTTTTATACTCTACCAATGCGCCTAAAAAATCTATGAATAGTTATAGCAATTTTTTGGGCTCAACTGGTTTTTTATTAATTTTAAGCTAAAGTAGTTGCTGCCATCGTTAATTATTATTAGCTAATGGTGAATAGCAGTTTTATTGAGTGTGTGACGGTTTTATTGAGTGGGGAAAATTATTTTTCAAATTTATCGGTTGGTGTCCCTACCAACCGAAACCAAATGGTTGGTGGGGACACCAACCATTAATTACCATATTTTTTGAGTAAAAAATATGTTCGGTAAAAAATAGACCAATGCTGCTCTTTTCGCTTTTCTATTGTTACATTTTATAACCCTTTTTTAAATTTTAGACATAAAAAAACTGCCATTCAATTAAGTAGAATGACAGTTTTAAAAAATTTACTGCTTTGTAATAAACATACACCTTGCTGTAACACCATAAGCATTGCCAGGAGTTACTGACATATTTGTGTTTACTGCAGTAGTGCCTAATTTATTTTTTTGTGTAAAAGCTTCCCTTTGGGATAGCCCAGTTCCGGAAGTAAAAGTTGAACTACTAGAACACCAACCTAATGTGTACATTTCATTATTTACAAGTTCTACTCCATTAAACATAGTAGCACCAAATGGAAATGAAGGATTATAACCTCCATAAGTAAAATCTTCCACTCCATTTTTCCATACACAAGCCCTGTCGTACAAGCCAGATGCAGCATTAGTAGCAGCGTTTCTATATCCAACTACATATATATTTCCATTATTTATGGTA
>JAYVID010000128.1:0-2202 GCA_043770525.1 Ferruginibacter sp. | reverse complement strand
CTTCCAAAAGGACAATACACGCCTCAATTAGACCACACAAATTCAATCTTTATTAAAAAGACAATATTTATAATAAAATAACAAAAAGTTGCTATAGTATATTAGCAACTTTTTTATTTACCATCATAACACTTTCCAAATATCCCAACCCAATTTACCCAACAATAAAACCATAACTACAATAAAAAATATTCTTATAAATGCGTTACCATTTTTTATAGCCATTTTACTACCCACATAAGCACCTAGCATATTAGCTGCCATCATTGGTAAAGCAATATGAAAAAGTACAGCCTTTTGCAAAAAGAATGCAATCAGCGAAGCCCCATCTGCAATGGCATTTATAACCTTAGCATAAGCACTTGCTTTTAAAAAATTGAAACCCACTAATTGTACCAATGCAAAAACCAATAGCGTGCCAGTACCAGGCCCAATAGTACCATTGTACAAACCAAGCACAATCCCTATTGCAGCAAATAGAAAATATAATTTATTGGTATGAGGTTGTGGTTTTTCTGTTTGCCCTATTTCTTTTTTTAAAAAAGTATATAGCGTAAGCAAAGCTATTAATACAAATAGTATAAGTTTAAAAACATTCAAAGGAATTTCGTTCATTAAATACGTACCACTATAGGAAGCAATAGCAGTAAGCACTCCAGCAATTACAATATATTTATAATTTACTTTTACCGTTTTCATATAATGCCTTGCAGCCACAATAGTACCGCCAATACTAGCAAACCTGTTGGTAGCAATAATATTGGTGTGCATCATATTGGGAAAAAGTATAAATAGGAATGGTACTTGTATTAAACCACCACCACCTACCACAGCATCAATAAAACCTGCAAAAAAAGAACCTATTGTTGCAATGGCTATTATCCAAAATTCATTCATTAAAAAAAAATAAATTACTTTATACAAATTTGGTAATAAACTAAACTTCTAAACCCCTAAACTATCTAAACTTTACTTAAACGTATCCCACCCTCTTCAAAATTTATTTTTCTTTCTCTATACAAATTACCCGTTGTCATTTTAAAAGTTTTTTTACTCATGGCAAAAAACAAATAAATTTCTTCCGGATCACTTTTATCATGATAAGGCAAGTAGCCATTATTCTCTTTTAGCAATCGCAATACTTTTTCCGCTTCACCCTCTACCCTGCTGTAGCCCATCTTTCCTGCCACCACATCTATTTTATTATCATGATATACTTTTTTTACAAAGCCTTTAAATTTATCACCTTCACCAATTGCTCTATACACTTCATTCGCATGCAACACACCCGTATGAAGATTATTTACAATCATCAAATACCCAATATCTGTTCTGCGCAGCACTATCAAATCTACCTCATCTCCTTCTTTCACAGTAAGCACATCATTATGCAAAAACTCTTCTACTCTTTCGCTAGCCGCTGCCCTACCCGTTTGATCATCTCTATAAATTTTTACCAAGTATTCACCCTTGGGCAACATGCCTTGTATTTGCTTGCTTTTTGGCACAAACAAATCTTTCATAATACCCCATTCCATGTACGCACCTTGCTCCGTTACCGATACTGCTTTCATTTTTAAAATATCTCCCACCACGCCAAAAGGCTTATCGGTAGTAGCTATCAGCCTATCTTCCCCATCATGATATACAAATACCTCCATATCATCGCCTTCATTTATTCCCGCAGGCACATATCTTTTAGGCAATAAGATTCCCCCTTCGCCATCATCTAAATATACCCCAAAATCCACTTTGCGCAATACTCGTAGCGTATTATAATCTCCCGTTTTTACCATTACATTTTTTATTAATTGCGCTAAAGGTAAAAAACAAAATGCAAGTAGCCCCCTAAATACTCGAGCATAACTGTAGAGCTGATACATAAAAGAAATTCAAAATCAATTTTAGGGTTCAAAAGTCCCTCCTTTGGAGGGATTTAGGGAGGCCTTTTTGGGGCTGTGTACTGCACCACTTTATTGAACTTTTGATCGGGCTGTCTGTAGTAGTGCTGCACGCAAGTAGAATGATAATTAAAAGTTTAATTGTGCAGCAGCTACTACTGCCCATCCCGCAGCCTTTCATCAGTATATCCTTTATCATCTTTTATTATGCAATAGAATGTGTTTTCACCTTCTTCAACCCCGTTGGGGTTCGTTGTCAACACAAAGCACCCATTCGCTTCAATCTTCGAGTTTCTCCCTC
>JAYVID010000127.1:0-9089 GCA_043770525.1 Ferruginibacter sp. | reverse complement strand
AATATTACTTCGTCTATTTGAGATACGCTCATGCCTGCATCTTTCAATGCTTGCTCACAAGGTTTCAAACAACGGTCAAATAATTTATCTGCAAGGGATTCAAACTTTGCTCTAGTCAATTTTTTCACCAAATGCTTAGGAACACCATCCACAGCTGTTACGTAAGGAAGGTTAATTTCTGTTTCTGTACCTGATGATAATTCTACTTTTGCTTTCTCAGCAGCTTCTTTCAAGCGTTGTAACGCCATTGGATCTTTGCGAAGGTCAATTGCTTCATCCGCTTTAAATTCGTCTGCCAACCAATCCATAATTACTTTATCAAAATCATCTCCACCCAAGTGGGTATCTCCATTGGTTGACTTTACTTCAAAAACACCATCTCCTAACTCCAATACCGATACATCAAATGTACCACCACCGAGGTCAAATACTGCTATTTTTTGATCTTGTCCTTTTTTATCTAAACCATAAGCCAAAGCCGCAGCTGTAGGCTCATTTACTACTCGGCGTACATTCAATCCTGCTACTTCACCAGCTTCTTTTGTAGCTTGGCGCTGTGCGTCGTTAAAGTATGCAGGGACGGTAATCACCGCATCAGTAACCTCCGTACCAAGGTAATCTTCTGCCGTTTTTTTCATTTTTTGCAACACCATCGCACTTATTTCTTGAGGTGTGTACATTCTGCCATCTATGTCAATACGTACGGTATTATTGTCACCTTTTACTACTTTGTAACTCCAATGTGTACTTTCTTCTGTTACTTCATCAAACCTACGACCCATAAAACGCTTCACACTACTTATGGTATTTTGAGGGTTTGTAATAGCCTGACGCTTGGCAGGATCTCCCACTTTACGCTCGCCATTCTTTAAAAAAGCTACTACAGATGGTGTTGTACGGCGTCCTTCATCGTTTGCAATTACTACAGGTTCATTGCCTTCCATTACAGATACGCAACTGTTGGTAGTACCTAGGTCAATTCCTATTATTTTTCCCATTTGTGTTTTATTTATTTGTTCGTGTGGACTATGACAATTGTTATGCCAATGGAGAAAGCCGTGTAAAAATGGCAGGTTATAAAACCAAAGATGCCTCTTAATTTTATTTCTAAGAGGCATCTTAAGTAGATAATGTATCTAATTTGATTATTTAAAATCAGCAACTACAGATATCTTTGGTTCTTTAGCTACTTTACCAGCACCAATTGCAGCACCAGTAATACCATAATCATCTAAATTTATTGTAAAATCTGTTTTTGTACTTATTGTTTTTCCTGCTACAGTTATTGTAGCAGTACTAGTTACTGGCTTTGTAATGCCATGTAAAGTTAAATTACCTGTAACAGTGGCTGAATACGTACCATCTTTTTTAAAATTAACTTCTTTTAAATTAGTAATTTTTCCTTTAAAAGTAGATTTAGGTAATTTTTCAGAATCCATCCATTGTGCACCATTAAAATGATCTTGTATTGTTGGGTTTGTAAAAGAAAAGCTTTTTATAATTGCTTCAAAAGCAACATCTCCATTTTTAGTATTTATACTTGCTACTACTGTTTTATTTTCAGCCTTAGGAAAAGCATCTTTAGGGGTTGTAGCATCAAATATAATCGTAGCAGAAGTTGTTACTCTTTTCTTTTGTGCAAAAGTTGCCAATGTTAATGTAGCTAATGCAAATAGCATGATTGTTTTTTTCATTTTTTTTGTTTTTTGATTGTAATATATAATTGTTTATTTATTTAAAGCACACCTTTTAAAAGTAATAAAATGAGTTTCTAAAATTTCGCTGTAAGCACCACCACTGCATGATCCTTTGATAGAAACTTTTTGTCCTTCTTTTAAAGCCTTAGCTTCATTTAAGGAGGTTTCTTGAAATGTAAAGTTTATGTATGCATCAGTAGTAGTATCAATCATTTTTATATTTACGGTACTATCTACTGGTTCAATTTCTGATACTATTCCATTTACAACAATTATTGTTTCTGCATATTTTTTATTAGCAATAGTATCGTTTTGCTGGTATTCTTTTATAAAAGCATTTGCTTCTACAGTATATTTTTCTTTTCTATCATCAGTATTTGTGTAAGTATCTGTAAGAATATACCAAGCAATAATACCAGCAGCAATTGCCATTAAAAGAATAGCAAGCCCTACAATTTTTAAAATTTTATTTCTATTGGGCATTACATTTAACATTTAAAAGATATTTTGTAGTTATGCAATATTACGATGTTTAAACATTAATTATTTATTTTATTTACATTTTAACAAGTTACATTGTATTCAATTATTAAAGAATAAATTAAGTAAGTATTCTAGATAGACTTAATCTATCCAATTTTATGTTTAATTTTAAAAAAGTTAGTATAAAAGTATCAGGTTTTTAAAAGAATTTTTTCATTTCTTTTAATATTTATTTTTTACCCTTTAACATTCACTTAAACTTAAAGGAATATTAACCGCCAAACCACCATCCGCTGTTTCTTTGTATTTACTATTCATATCAAGTGCAGTATCCCACATGGTTTTAATTACAGCATCAAGGCTTACTTTTGCAAAATCCGGTGTGCTTTGTAATGCAAGCTGGCAGGCCGTTATAGCTTTTATGGCACCCATTGTATTTCGTTCTATACAGGGTATTTGTACCAATCCTCCAATAGGATCGCAGGTCATACCTAAGTGGTGCTCCATAGCTATTTCCGCAGCCATTAATACTTGCCTTTGTGTGCCTCCAAAGCTTTCGGTAAGTGCTGCGGCAGCCATTGCACTACTTACGCCTATTTCTGCTTGGCACCCACCCATTGCTGCTGATATTGTAGCTCCCTTTTTGAAAATACTTCCTATCTCAGACGCAGTTAAAAGAAACTTCATGATTTTATCTTCTTCATTTCCTTCACAAAAAACAATAAAATATAGAAGTACGGCAGGTATAACACCTGCAGCTCCATTTGTTGGTGCAGTAACTACCCTACCAAATGAAGCATTTTCTTCATTTACAGACAAGGCAAAACAACTTACCCAATCTAATATGTAATCAAACCTATGTCCACCTGATAAAATTTGAGCAATCCACTCCTCATAATTAGCGTAACTTTTATTTGAAAGCAATCGCTTATTTACATCATAAGCCCTTCTTTTTACATTGAGTCCACCTGGTAAATTACCTTCTGAGTGGCAACCTCTGTAAATACAAGCTTTCATTGCATCCCATATTTTTAAAAGTCCAGTTTTTGTGTCTGCTTCCTTTCTCCAAGCATGTTCATTTTCTAACACAATTTCGTTTATTTGTAATCCAGTCTTTCTGCACCAATGCAACAGTTCATCGGCGGTATTAATAGGAAAAGGTAATGTAATATCTGTGCTGCTATTTTCCTGCAGCTCATTTTTTTCTTGCTGAACAAATCCTCCACCAATAGAGTAATACGTTTCTGCAAAAGTTTCTTCATTTTTTAATGTAACTAAAAAACTAAGTGCATTTGGATGATATGGGAGTGTTTCGGTAAATAAAAAAAGAATATCATCAGCAGGAATAAAATCAATTTCATGCTCAGTTGCTAAAATTAATTTTTCTGTATCTTTTATGTTTGCAATCTTACTTTCAATATTGTTTACATCAAAAGTTACTGGATCATCCCCACACAATCCTAATTGAACGGCAATATCTGTACCATGTCCCACCCCTGTTTTTGCTAGTGATCCATAAAGTAAAATTTGCAATTTCTTTACATTATGCAAAATTTTTTTATCAATTAGTTTAGTTGTAAATAATTGTGCTGCACGCCATGGGCCAAGGGTATGACTACTACTGGGTCCTACTCCTATTTTAAACATATCAAATACTGATATTGCTTCGTGTTTCAAATTGAAAATTATTTTATAAAAAAAGCCCTGAAATATCAGAGCCTAAATTACTACAAAGAAATGATATTACTTAACGTCTTTTAGGGACACAACAAATTTTAAATACGAATTTGCAGGAATACTGCTGCCTTGAGCTCTAGCACCATATCCCAACGATGGTGGAATATAAAGTGTAACATCGCCACCTGCTTTTACAAGTGGAAAAACAAGCTGCCAACCTGCAATTAAAGAAGATAGGGTAAAATTGCTAACACTTCCAGCTGGTGTAGCATCAAAAACAGGGCCATCATTTACACCCACTATCAAACTGCCTGAGTATGTTAAAGAAATTCCTGAACATAAATTTGGAGAAATACCAGTCCCTTGATTATTGATAACATAAAACATGCCATTTTTATTTACAGCATTTGTTATTCCCTTTGCATCAAGATAAGTTTGCAAGGTTGCAGTTTCTGCAGCAGTTGCTACCGTAGCAGGTGCAACAGATTTACAATCTTTATCTTTATTACAAGCACTAAACAATCCGACCGCCATTATGCCTACAAAAAACCATTTTTTCATAATATTTATTTTTATTTTATAGTTAGAGTTTATTTATTTCTTATTCGCTGCTTCTTTCTTTTGTACATTTTTTAATTCGTTGTAAAGTTGCTCATTCATTTCCCATTTAAAATGCATTCTTACAAAAGCATAGAATACAATTGCTATAAACACTGCAATGGCAACTACAATAAATGTTTGGGTAGATGTTTTGGAAATTTTGATGTACCAATCAGGTATAAAAAGATATACAGCTGCAATTAAGAGCAAAATTGGTAGTCCAAACACCAAAGCCATCGGTAACCCTCTTAAAAATTTACTAGAAGCCTTACTGTATAACTCTCTTCTTTCTTCCCAATACACTAAAAAATTCTCTTCTTCCTCTGATAACATGTTGCAAAATTAATTGATTTAGATTTATTGCTTGGCTATATTCTTATTTACTTGTAGTTTCGTTGTAAAATAGCAACTTATCTACACATGAAAATTGAGCAATTAATCGTACAATATCTGTATCAAAATAAAAAAGTAACATTACAAGACATAGGCTCATTTAGTGTTTCTGATGATATAACAATACCTACTGATATAGAAAAAGATACTGTATTACCCGAAAATTCTATTCAGTTTAATTATGACCCAAAAGCTTTGCAAGATGAAGGACTAATAAATTTTGTTATAGAAAATACTCGTAAAATACGTCCACTAGCTACTTCTGATTTAGAATCTTTTGTTATGCTAAATAAGCAATTTTTAAATATTGGAAAACCGTTGGTGATGGAGGGTTTGGGAACTTTGCAAAAAGTAAATGACGGCAGTTATACTTTTACACAATCAAGCACTTCTCATGTAGTGGTAAAAGACGCTCCAAAAGTTGTGACAGAAAAATTAAAAGAAAAAATATCATTTGCTACACCAGAAAAAGAAGTTGGTACGAGTAAAGGTAGATGGATGTTATTAGGATTATTGGGAATTGTAATTCTAGCTGGAGCTGGTACTGCTTATTATTTTATAACGAAAGATAAAAGTAATACCAATGATAGTGAAATTACTTCGGGTAATGTGAATAATAATAAGGATAGTACAGTAAAAGCAAACAGCCAAACCAATTCATCTGTAGATACCATAGCAAAAGTAAATCCTGTAACTACTACAACAACTATTGTAAATACCAAAGACAGTAATACTTTTTATGTAGTTATTAAAGAATATCAAGATTTATTTATGGCTAAAAAAAGAATGGATAAATTGGTAAGCTATGGTAACAATTTAGTACTTACTACAAAAGATTCGATAACCTTTAAAATGAGAATGCCTTTTAAAATGCCTATTACAGATACTTTAAAGATAAAAGATTCTTTAAACAAGTTTTTTCAAGCAAAAACATATATTGAACTTCCTTAAGTTTTTTTATGAGCAATATTAATTTTGAAAAAATTGATTGGTCAACCGTAGAAAAAATAATTTACACTGGCGAAACAGGAAAGGCAACTTGGCAAACTAAACAATACAAAGGTTTAAGAATAAGAAAGGTTGAATACAGTGCAGGATACCTAGCCGATCATTGGTGTAAAAAAGGTCATATTGTTCAATGTTTGGAAGGTAGTTTTGTAAGTGAAATGCAAAATGGTGATATGTTTACACTTACAAAAGGTATGACATACATCGTTTCAGATGATTTAAGTATTCATCGTTCTATTTCTGAAAATGGGGTTACTTTACTTATCATTGATGGTGATTTTTTGAAACTTGATAAGAACGAATAAAATAATAGCTTGCTGAAGCTCAAACAAAATTACAAATGGATTTTATTGATTATTATAATGTATTAGGATTACCAAAAAATGCGTCTGCAGATGATATAAAGAAAGCATATAGAAAATTAGCAAAACAATACCATCCTGATGCTAACCCGAATGATGATTCTGCAAAGAAAAAATTTCAACAAATAAATGAGGCCAATGAAGTATTAAGCGATACTGAAAATAGGGCAAAATACGACCGATATGGTAAAAATTGGCAACAAAGTGATGCTTATGAAAGACAGGCTAGGCAAAGACAGCAATACAGTCAAACTTATGGCAATGATGGAATGGATGGTGGGTTTTCAGATTTTTTCGCATCTATGTTTGGTGGTAGCAGTAGAGGTACAAAACAAAAAGTACAAGATCTTAATGCAACTTTTCAAGTAAACCTCACTGCCGCTTTTACTACACACCAACAAACTGTTACCATTAATGAAAAGAATATAAGAATTACTATACCTGCTGGTGTAGAAGATGGACAAGCAATAAGATTAAAAGGATTGGGAAATGCCAGCCCAAATGGTGGTACAATGGGTGATTTAATTTTGACTTTTAAAATAAACAACGATACTTTTTTTAAAAGAACAGGAAATGATTTAATGCTCATACAAGAGCTCGATTTATACACAGCTCAATTAGGTGGAGAAATAGAAATAAACACCCTACATGGTAAGCTCAAACTAAAAGTAAAACCAGAAACTCAAAATAATACCAAAACAAGATTGAAAGGCAAAGGTTTTCCTTTGTACAAAATTGAAAATAGTTTTGGAGATTTATTTATAACATATATGGTAAAATTACCCACCAATATTTCTGAAAAAGAAAAACAATTGTTTGAAGAATTGCAAAAAATGCATAGAAATTAAAAAATCTAACTCTTTTTAGAAATGATTGTGTTTAAACCTACTTTAGGGTAAAGATTTAATCTATTATAAACTACAATATCGTCTTCTGTTTCGTTGTAATGGCACTCGTACTTCATTAATATTTTAGTGCAAAAATTTGAAAAACCCAATAGTGGTAAAATCCTTTATTCTCCTAATCTAAAAAAATAAAAGTATTCAATAAAACGAACCTGCAACCTTTTTTGTAAATGAAATACAAGTTAAATTTATTTACACATTTTATAAAAAAGATTATGAAAAAAACGATAGGATTATTATTTGCAATGTTTGTTGCATTTAATATTTATGCACAACAAGATACTTCGAAGCCACAAGGCTTAAAAGTGGGTGATAAAGCCCCACAAATAGAAGCCACTGACCAAGATGGCAATAAAATTAGCTTAAAAAAATTATTAGAAAAAGGGGATGTTGTATTGGTTTTTTACAGAGGCCAGTGGTGCCCTTATTGCAACAAACAACTAAGTAAAATAAATGATTCTCTATCATTCATTACTGCAAAGGGTGCTACCGTACTTACTATTACGCCAGAAACAAATGAGAATATTAAAAAAACAGTAGCAAAAACAAAAGCAACATTTGCAATTTTGGAAGATAAAGGTTTGGCTATTATGAAAAATTACAGAGTAAGCTTTGCTGTAGATGAAGGCACTATTACCAAATATAAAAAATATGGAATTGATTTTGAAAAAGCAAATGGAGAAAACGGGGCAAACTTGCCAGTGCCAGCTACATACATAATTGGAAAAGATGGTAAAATAAAATATGCTTTTTTTAATGCTGATTATAGTAAGCGTGCAACTGTAAATGATATATTGACTAATTTATAACTTAAAACTAAAAATAAAAAAAATGAAAAAAATACTTATTGCATTTATGCTTACAAGCACTTTTATAGGTTGCAAAAAAGGAGAAGTTGTACCTCCTCCAGAGGTTGTAACTGTAGCAGAAAGATTGGAAATAACTCCACTTACATCCAGTATTCTTAATGGACAAACTGCACAGTTTGCAGCTAAGTTTTTTAATAACCAAGGTGTTTTAGCAAATTTACCTGCAACTGCTATTTGGAGTAGCTCAAGCACAGGTGTGGCTACTATAAATAACCAAGGTTTGGCAACTGGACTAAGTGTGGGGCAAACAAATATAAAAATAAGCTATAACAATATTTCTGCAACAGCTGTACTCAATATAGTAGCTAATAATAACGTAATAGCCAATATAAATATTAGCCCAAATGCAACACAAGAAATTTTATTGAACGGAACTTCTACCCTATCTGCAATGGGAACAAATGTAGCTGGAGCGACTATTAGTGGGCTTACATTTACTTGGGTAAGCGATGCTGCCAATGTAACTGTAAATAATAATGGAATTGTAACAGGTACTTCCTATGGTACTGCAAATGTAACTGCATCTAGTAATGGTATTACCAGTGCCCCTGTAATGGTACAAGTTATTCGCCAAGGAAATTTTGCGGGAGCAAATAGTATGGGCACAGCAAAGTTAAAAATAGAAAATGGAACTTTAAAACTTACTACTTCTGCTAATTTTAGTTTTAGCACTGCTGCACCAGATTTAAGAATTTATCTTACCAATAGTCTTACAAGTGTAGCCAATGCTGTTCAAATATCTCCACTTACTTCTGCTGGTATTGCTGGTGGTGCTCGTACTTGGAATGTGCCAACAGGAGTAAACATTACACAATATAGATATGCCTTAATTTGGTGTGCACAATTTACGGGTAACTATGGTGCTGTAGATTTTGGGTTGTAATAGTAAAAAAAGTTAGTAGTTCAATATTCTATTTGAATTAGTTTAGTTTTTGATTAAATAAAGCCTCTCAGTTTTTTCTGAGGGGCTTTGTATTTTTATTAAACTCATACTTTTTTTATAACCCTTGTATTTATAAAAAAAAGATTTAAAGCATCTTCTAGTGCATCATCTATTTCATAATAAAAGATGAATAAAGATATACTGTAGAACGG
>JAYVID010000126.1:0-53069 GCA_043770525.1 Ferruginibacter sp. | reverse complement strand
ATTTAATTCTTTGTGTTGCTTTATTACCATCACCACTTCTTCCAGCGATGTATTGCCGGCTCGCTCTCCCAATCCATTAATGGTACATTCAATTTGCCTAGCTCCATTTATAATGCCTGCAATACTGTTTGCTGTAGCCAATCCTAGGTCGTTGTGGCAATGGCAACTAATAACTGCTTTATCAATATTGGGCACATTGTTTACCAGAAATGCAATTTTATTTCCATACTCATGCGGTAAGCAATAACCGGTAGTATCAGGAATATTTACCGTTGTTGCTCCTGCTTTTATTACGGCTTCTATTACCCTTGCTAAATATTCATTGTCTGTTCTGCCAGCATCTTCCGCATAAAATTCTACATCATCAGTAAAGTTTCTTGCCCATTGTACACACTGTATGGCTCTTTCTAAAATCTCATCTTGCGTAGCATTAAACTTAGATTTGATGTGGTAGTCAGATGTACCGATACCTGTGTGTATCCTTGGGCGCTTAGCGTATTTTAATGCGGCAGCTGCTGTTTCAATATCTTTTTCTACTGCTCTGCTTAAGCCACACACTATCGTATTTTTCAAAATTTTAGATATCGCTTCTACACTTTCAAAATCGCCTGCAGATGAAATTGGAAAACCCGCTTCAATAATATCCACACCCAAATTTTCTAACTCAAGTGCCAATGCCACTTTTTCTTTTGTATTTAATTTACAACCAGGCACCTGCTCACCATCCCTTAGAGTTGTATCAAAAATTAAAATTTTATTTGTGCTCATGGTATTTAATTCTTTAGCATTTAATAGAAAATATTAAATTTGTTTATGCTCATTTAATTCAAGTTATGTTAATTAGAATTTTAAACACATTCATTATTGCAGTATTTTTACAACACTTAAAAACTATTCTTTTTGCTAAAACACTTACCAGTAAATGGTTTAAGCTATAAATAAATACAATGCCCAATCGTTCAAATAATGCTTTATTTCTCTTAATTAAGTCGCTGAAGAAATCGGAAAAGCGAAATTTTAAGCTTTTTGCCAATAGAAACTCTGAAACTGAAAACCTAAAAACGGTTATACTTTTTGATGCACTGGATAAAATGGATGATTATGATGAGATTGTTTTGCTAAAAAAAAACAAAGCTATTACCAAGCAACAGCTGTCAAACATTAGCGCCAATTTATACAAGCATATTTTAGATAGCTTGCGTTTAATAAAGGATGCAGATAACATAGATTTACAACTGCACGAACAAATGGATCATGCAAGAATATTGTATAACAAAGGGTTGTATTTGCAAAGCTTGAATGTGCTTGACAAAACTAAAAAATTGGCTACAGTTAACAATCAAATTACCTATTTAATGCAAGTGCTTTTTTTTGAAAAAAAAATAGAAGCACTTTATTTAACTAGAAGTATAGAAAATAAAGCAGATGAAATTATAGAAGAGTCTAATAATGCGGAGCATAAAATAAGCAGCATAAACAAATTATCTAGCTTGGCATTAAAGCTATACAGTTGGTATATAAAAAATGGACATGCTCGTACAGCAAAAGATGAAGTGGCTATAAAAAAAATATTTGAAGCAGGATTGCCCCATAATTTTTCTACTGCAGATACATTTTATGAAAAATTATATTTTTATCAATGCCAATGCTGGCAAGTATTTATTTGCCAAGATTTTTTAAATTATTATCGCTATGCACAAAAGTGGGTAGATATATTTGAGGCTGAGCCACAGATGATTGAAATAGAAACCATGCATTATATAAAGGGAATGCACAATTTGATGATAGCACATTTTAATTTAAATAATGCAAGCAAACTAAAACAAAGCACCAATAAATTAGATGCTTTTTCTACACAAGATATTGTAGTAAATAATGAGAATAATAAAATACAATTGTTTACTTACTTATATACAGCAAAAATAAATATTCATTTTACGGAAGGTACTTTTACCGAAGGTTTACAAATGATACCCTCACTGCTATCTCAGCTTGAAGAGTTTGAAATGTACTTAGATAATCATCGAGTACTTATTTTTTATTATAAAATAGCATCGCTGTATTTTGGAAGTGGTGATAGTAATACCGCTTTAGATTATTTAAATAAAATTATAAATTGGAAAGTAGATTTAAGGACAGATTTGCAATGTTACAGTCGCTTGCTACAGCTTATAGCACATTACGAACTGGGTAATTATAGTTTGATAGAGTACCTCATAAAATCTGTATACCGCTTTATGGCCAAAATGGAAAACATGAGTATAGTAGAGGAGGCGATTTTTAATTTTCTTCGTAAATCTTTTCATGTAGAACCAAAAAATATAAAACCTGCCTTGCAACAGTTGCTTATAAAACTTAAGGCACAAGAAAAAAATCGTTTTGAAACAAGGGCATTCGTTTATCTAGACGTAATTTCTTGGATAGAAAGTAAACTTGCAGATGTACCTGTAGAGAAAATTATAAGAACAAAGTTTTTGGAGAAGAAAGTAAGATGATATTAATATAGTTCATAATACAAATGCTCAATTCTTTCTTCCTTTAAAAGTAAATGTGTTTTAAAACCCATTGATTTTGCTGTATTAACATTATTGAACGAATCATCAATAAACAATGTTTCTTCAATATTTAATTGAGTATCTTTCGCTACAAATTCAAAAATATCATTGTTTGGCTTGCGTAAATGTATTTCGTGTGAGTAATATGCTTTTGTAAAAAATGAATTGAAATCAATAATACCCGTTTCTATTTTTAAGTTTTCAAAAAAAGCTTCTTGATGTATAGCATTTGTATTGCTTAATAAATATAATTTGTATTGCTTTGACAAAACTTTTAAATAGTGAAGACTTTCAGTTCTCCAATCAAGTAAAATTTCATTCCAAGCATGTTTAATTTGAGCGGCTGAAATGGGATTTTTACAAGTATTAATAATGATGTTGTAAAAATCTTCGTTTGAAAT
The DNA here is from genome assembly GCA_043770525.1 of Ferruginibacter sp. Classification (GTDB taxonomy): domain Bacteria; phylum Bacteroidota; class Bacteroidia; order Chitinophagales; family Chitinophagaceae; genus Ferruginibacter. The sequence continues at coordinate 50,113 of JAYVID010000126.1, read as the reverse complement.
TTTTCCTGTTTCAAGTTTTTCAAAAATTTCGTTTGCTGAAAATTGATTGTACATATCACTAAAATTATCAAAACCCAGTTCTACAAAGGCTTTTTCCGTTTTTTTGTAATCAATATTAATGAGTACTGCGCCTAAATCGAAAATTATATTTTTTAAAACAGCCATTTTTGATAGTTTTATTTTTGCAAATATCCGATTTTGCTTACTTTTGCAATCCTTCTAATAAAATAAGTAATTATTTATTGTAGAAAGGGCCTATAGCTCTGTTGGTTAGAGCACCTGACTCATAATCAGGTGGTCCCTGGTTCGAGCCCAGGTGGGCCCACAAACAACAGCCTCTCACGAAAGTTTGAGGCTTTGTTAATTTTATTTTGATTTAAAAAAACAGTTTCACAACACCCTATACTTCAATTCCACCCTAGCATCACTATAAATATTATCTGGGCTTATATAGGTGTCATTGTAATGCATAATTACATTAGCTTTAGCAAATACATCTCTTACCAATTCGCTACAAATATAATTTCTATTGCGCTCTCTTCTGCTAATGTGAAATAAAATGCGCATCATTATTCTCACAATCTCAAAATTATCATAGGGTCTTGTTAGTTCGTCTAACCCAAAGCAAATCCCCTTATTCAGCTTCTCCTTTGGCACATCAATATTTAATTTTGCAATGGCTATTTGCCCTTTGTATGGTCGCTTTTTACCTTTGTAATCATTCAAGTATTTGGAAAGTGGTATAAGGCGTATACCAATGTAAGGTTCTGCTTCTAAAACCAATACCCTGCCTAGCTCTTCATCTTTATAAACTACTGCCACATGGCTCCACGTGCTTTTGGTAAGTTTTTGTATTACTCCAGAAAATAAATAACTGCCACTGCTAAAAAATATATCTCCTGTTTTTAAACTATCCCTTATTTTTTCGTAAGGAATAACGGGCATTTCTTTTAGTTGTTTTTTGGTAATGGGGTTGGCCATTTTATATTTTATTTTTTACAACATTAACAAACCGCTTTGCCACAAACCATTCATGGGCTTATTATCCCAAAACATTTCAAAATCTTCTAGCTCGGCAGCTTCGTAACTATCTTTTATTTGTTGTAAGGTAAGTTGTTTTTCATTTTGCAAAGTAAGTTTTGGTAATATACTCATTAACCACGCTGCATTTATTTTTAATATTTGTATTTCTTGCGTATTGCGTTTGTTAAAAAAAGAAAGCTTTGCCATTTCTCTGCTGTAGCCTTTTTTAGATTGTGTAAAATATTCTACTGAGGGCATATTTCCCAGAAAAATAATTTTTGCATTTGGTTTAAATGTATTCAACTCATTTTCTAACAAAGCATTTTCAATAAAATTGGGTGCAATTTTTGTACGAGGTACTTTTTCTTCAAACCATTTTTGCAATGGCTCATCTATGCCAATATTGTGCATGTAGTTAAACAAAGATTTTTTTAAACCATAGCCAAAACTATCATGGTCGCCCCCGTTTTCATCTTCATATTCTGCATCGTTGTTTGCAAATGTGCCCACCACTTCGCTTAGTTTTTTTATTTTAAATTTCTCAGGGTTTAAACCCACAGGGCTATGTACTGTAAGCGCAAACCTATGCCAGAAGGCGGATTGCAGCACATTGGTTGCAAAAAGCTGCCTTACCATTTCTAGTGAGTCTATGGTTTCTTGGTCTGTTTGTGTAGGAAAACCATACATAAGGTATGCATGAACGAGTATGCCCGCTTGTGTAAAATTGCGATTTACTTTTGCCACTTGCGATACAGTAATACCCTTATCTATTAATTGTAATAAACGGTCACTTGCAACCTCAAGCCCGCCAGATACTGCAATACATCCAGATGTACTTAATAGCAAACACAAATCTCTTGTAAAACTTTTTTCAAAACGCACATTGGTCCACCAGCTCACCACCATTTCTCTTTTTATAATTTCTATTGCTACTGCACGCATCAATGCAGGTGGGGCAGCTTCATCTACAAAGTGAAAACCATTTTGCCCCGTTTGTGCCATTATGGTCTCCATTCTATCGCATATAATGCCTGCCGATATTGGTTCGTAGAGTTTTATATAATCGAGGCTTACATCACAAAAAGTACATTTACCCCAGTAGCAACCATGCGCCATCGTCAATTTATTCCACCTGCCATCGCTCCACATTCTGTGCATGGGGTTTACTACTTCTATTGCAGAAATATATTTATCTAATTTTAAATCACTGTAATCTGGTGTGCCTACTTCGCCTTGTTTATAATCTTTTACAGTGGTATTGTTTATGTAAACCACTTTTCCATCTTGCAATAAAAAAGTTCGTTTCAGTTCATCTACTGTTTTATTTTTTGTAATATATGCTATGAGGTTTTCAATAGGCGCTTCACCATCATCTAATGTAATAAAATCATAAAACTCAAATACACGAGCATCACTTAATGAGCGTAATTCAGTATTGGCAAATCCACCACCCATCATCACTTTCACAGTAGGGTGATTTTTTTTTATCCATTGCCCACATCTAAGGGAAGCGTATAAATTACCGGGGAAAGGAACAGAAAGTGCTACCATTTTTGGGTTCACATCTTTCATAAGTTCAGCTAGAATACTGATTAAAATTTCATCAATAAAAGTATAAGGCTTTTGCAATTCTAGATACAATTCATCAAATGTATTGGCACTTCGTCCTAGCCTTTCTGCATATCTGCTAAAGCCAAAATGATTGTCTACTGTTTCTTTTATCAAATCAGACAGGTCTTCCAAATACATGGTAGCAATGTATTTTGCTTTGTCTTGTATACCCATGCTTCCAAATGCTTTTTCCAAATCATCTGTATGTTCAAACCTACTTGCCTCTGGTAGCATTTCTCTCTTACAAATGCTGTGTGCAAGTGTAGGGTTATTGTCTTGCAAAAATGCAACAACTGCATCTATGGTATTGATGTAGTCATTTTGCAAGGCAATCATTTTAGCTATATTGGCAGAAAATGTTTGTGGCAAGTTTTTTATATTCTCAAAAAGATTGGTTAATCCGTTTTTTGAAAACAATGCACATGTAACTTCAATGCCTAAGTCGCTTTGAAAACAATTAATACCCTTTGTATTTAAAAAACCTTTTATGTAAGCGGTTGCAGGGTAGGGTGTGTTTAATTGTGTAAAAGGGGGCGTTATGAGTAGAAGTTGAGTAATAAACTTAATATTTATTGCAAAAATAATGAGTTATTTAAAAAATAAATAAGTATTATTATGCAGCATTAAAAACTATAATAGCATCTTGTTAAAAATAGTATCATGAAAAAAACTTTGTTTGTATTTATAGTAGCCACATTATTTATTACTGCTTGTAAAAAAAATGAACCAGATGAGCCAGCCCCAGCCACAATCGTATTAAAAACTACTGCAGAAAAAGTATTGGGTAAATGGATGTTTAATTCCCTTGTTTTAAATGAATTTTACAGCAACACCCTTTATAGTGATACTGTAATTGGTACAGCTTTTGAGTATTTAGAATTTAGAAACAATGGAAAAATGTATGCTAATATAAATTTTTTAGGTGGAATGGATACACTATCGTATGCAGTAATGAATGATAGTACAATAAATATAGATGGTGAAATAAATAAAATAAAAGAACTTACAGAATCTAAATTTGTAATTTATGATAAAATTATAAATAGCACTTCACCATTAGAATACGAAGAATTTTTTTTAAACTTAAAAAAATAACGCTTTAACATCATAAAGAGAAGCAGCGTTTCTCAATTTTTATATAATGAAAACACTCCTACTGATTCGCCATGCAAAATCGAACTGGCAAAATATTGGGGATACAGATTTTAATAGAACACTTAACGAACGTGGAATAAAAGATGCTGCGGTAATGGCACAAAGAATTTTATTAGAAGGGGTAGAAATAGATACATTTATTACTAGTACTGCTGTGAGGGCAATTACAACTTGTAAAACATTTGCTACAGCTTATAATGTACCACATTACGAAATAATTGCTTTAGAAAAATTGTACCATGCTCAACCAAGTGTATTTTTAAATGTAATAGAATCTTTAAAAGATAAAATGAATAATGTGGCAATATTTGCACACAACCCTGGTATTACTGAAATGGCAACAGCGCTTACCAATTATACAGAGATTATAGATATGCCTACATGTGGAATTTTTGCGGTAAAAATAAATATAAATACTTGGCAAGATTTTGAAACCGCTATAAAAGAAAAATTATTTTTTAAATACCCAAAAGAATATTAATTTGATTGAAGAAGGTATTTTAATAAGTGTGCATTAAAATATACTCAAAGCTGTTTAGCAATTAATCAATGTAACAATTCCAGTTCCACACTTGGATCCCAAAAATGCTTTTCAAAATCTACAATCTTTTCATTTTTCACAATAATTTTTTCTTTTAGTAAAAGCTCTTCCATAAGCGTTGGTGTAGCAAAATGAAATTTGCCTGTAAGCATTCCTTGGCGATTTACAACTCTGTGCGCAGGTACTTTTGGTTTTTGGTTATGAGCGGCATTCATTGCCCAGCCCACCATACGAGCAGATAAAGCCGTTCCCAAAAACTTTCCAATAGCACCATAATTGGTAACCCTGCCCTTTGGTATTTGTCTTACTACAGCATATACATCATCAAAAAAAGTAAAACTGCCATCTGCCTTTTTGGTATTTTTTGCCATACTTATTTTTTATGTGTTTGCATTATAATTACAGGCGGCCTTTCTTTAAGTAATATTGCTCTGCGCTCATGTTCTACATTTTTATATTCATAAGGGCAATGCAAACACCCTCTACCGCAACACTGCTCCCGCTTTAAGTGATAAGAAGAAGTAAGTACCATAAAGCCCTCTTCATTGTAATAAAAATCTTCTCCTTCTATAATATTGCTCATCGTTGTGTATCATTTTCTGCTACCAATATTTGCTGTAGTGCATCATCATGGTCTTCAATAATTGCAGGTAAACTAAATTTTAAATAATGTATTTTTCTGCTACCTGCAATATCCAAACTTTCGTAATGCGTTTTTATTTTTAATTCATCAGCCACATTGCTTTCGGCATATACATCGGCACTTTCTGCCAGCAATTGTAAGTCATACATGTTTATTACTTTCTTAGTAAAGTTAAAAAGATTAGGCGAGTCTGTTTTTAAATGAATGATACCTCCTTGTTTTAATATTTGTTGGTATTGCCTCAAAAAACGAGGGTGCGTAAGCCTTTTCTTTGCTTTAGAAATACGCAGTTGTGGGTCGGGGAAAGTTATCCATATTTCATCTACTTCTTCTTTATCAAAATAATAAGAAACGATTTCTATTTGTGAACGCAAGAAAGCGGCATTGGTTAATTTATTATCCAATGTTTTTTTTGCACCAATGTACATCCTGTTGCCTTTTATATCTACACCAATAAAATTTTGGGTGGGGTGTAGCTGTGCAAGCCCCACTGTATATTCACCTCTACCACAAGCAAGCTCGAGCAATATTGGGTTTTCATTTTTAAAAAATATTCTCCATTTACCCTGCATATCTGTTGGGTATTCCAATACATTTTCAAATTCTTTTATTTGCGCAAAGCGAAGTAGTTTTTTTTGTGCCATTGCTGCAAATATAAATAATGGTAGCTAGAGAATACAAATTGAGAATACCATACTAACGAAAAGGTTGCCACAGAAAATACAGAGGCACAGTTTGGTTTATAATACTTCATGGCTTTTTTAATGCTAGTTATCCATTTAATTTTTTGTGTTGTATTCAAGGTTAAAGTTTATCAGTACTTACACTTTTTATCTCTTTGTAAAGATTTTTTACCTGTTGCATTATTCTGTTTTTTTTTGTTTTCTGTGGTAATAATCTGAAGCAACCTATCAAACCCATTTTAATCCGTGTTCTTTAAAGCTTATTTTTGTATAAATGTTACCCTTCAAAAAAATCAAATTCTTTATATTTTTAGCGATTGCATTTTTATGTGTAAGTAGAATAATTTCTGCCTGTAAACCAATCAACCAATCAACCAATCAACCAATAACCCAACTCGGAAAACATCTTTTTTTTGATAGAAGACTTTCCATAAACCAAACTCGATCTTGCGGCACATGCCACAATCCACAATTTGCTTTTACAGATGGGTACAAGCGCTCATTAGGCGCCTTTGCAGATTTGCACCAACGCAACACACAACCACTATTTAACTTAGCAGAACTAAAATATTTAACAGCATCAGACTCTAGCTTGCATAGTCCATTGCAACAAATGAACAACCCACTCTTTAATACCCACCCAATAGAAATGGGTATTAAAGGTAACGAGCTCATTATTTTAAAAAGAATAGAAACAGACGAAACCTACATACAACTTTTTTCAAAAGCAAGCCTTCATTTATCTTGGGAAAATATTAAAATAGCAATAGCACAATTTACACTAAGCATAAAATCCAATAATAGCCCTTATGATATATTTATTAAAGGCGATAGTAATGCATTATCTATAAATGAAAAAAAGGGTAAAGATTTATTTTTTTCTGCAAAAACAAAATGTGCATCTTGCCATGGAGGTAATAATTTTAGCACTCCTAGTCTTCTAAATACAAAAGGAGAAATTGATTTTTATTTTAATACAGGCTTATATAATATTGATGGCAATGGTGCTTATCCGTTATATGACCAAGGTTTATTGCAGCATACAAAAAACAACAAAGATATGGGCAAGTTTCGTGTGCCCACACTGCGTAACTTAGCATACACAGCTCCATACATGCACGATGGCAGTATGGCATCATTAAACGAAGTAATAGATTTGTATATAAATGGAGGTAGAAAAATAATAGATGGAATAAATAAAGGAGATGGTACAAAAAATAAATATAAGCATCCATTTATTAACCAAATCTCTATCACTGATGAAGAGAGGAAAAACCTGTTGAGCTTTTTATTAACCTTAAGTGATGCTACTTTTATAAAAAATGAGGAATATCAAAATCCGTTTTTAGAAGATGAAACCAAAAAGTAAAAAATTGTATTTAGTGTAAATGAAAACGCAATATTTACAAACTATTTCGCTAAAATCTTTGAGTTCCCTCTCTTTTGGAAAGTGGTTGGGGTGAGGTTAAACCGAAAAGAATTATTAATTTGCAAATACTTATGAATAAAATGAGATTAACATTTTTCTTTGTTTCTATGATGGTCGTTTTACTTTCGGCTTGTGATGGCAACAACGCAAATATGCCCATCCACACTTATGATGAAGATGTACTTTCTTCCATTATTGCCAATACAGATTCTTTAAAAACATTTGACTTTGTAAACGAAAAAGTAGATGCAATAAAAGCGGCAATGGGAGCACCAAAACCTATTTTATTGTGTGGTGATAGTCTAGATGAAAAACAAAAAGTAGCACAACAAATTGCTATAAACGACATTGCCTTTACAAAATTTACTAAAAATCCTACAAACAACAATCCTTACAGAAATGAAATTTTTGCTGTATACCTAGCTCGTGCTAGTGATATGGGTAATATAAAAAATGCTAATGTAGCCGATTGTTACAAAGTAGAAATGTATAACTATACTTTAAATCTCACTTCCATTGGTATAATTGATATCAAACAAAATAAACTTGTATCCTTTGCTACACAAGAGCAAACCCAGCCAGAAATACCACGGTATTTAAAAAATATTGCAATAAAAATAGCGATTAATTCACAAGAAGTACAAGATGCTTATGGCATAAAACCTGCTGAAAAAGATGCATTAATGGCAAGTACAAAAACGGCACTTAATAGAACAAGGTGCGAACGAAGTCGTCACCTATGTGTAGCACCCACATTTACTAAAGATGGAAAAGCACTATGGGCAATTGTAGATCTTACCGAGTTTAGGTTAGTTGGTGTACGTTGGACAAATACTGGAACTACAGGCCCTGTAACACCTATTACAGAAAGAAAATTACAAGATGATAAAATTACCGCCTGTTTTTGTGAAAAAGAAACAGCTTTGGATAAAGATGGTTGGAAAATGAATTATATGCTCACGAGTAGCGATGGCCTTAGAATTGCACAAGTAAGCTTTAATGGCAAACCCATTTTACAAAGTGCAAAGCTTGTAGACTGGCATGTGAGTTATAGTGGTACCGATGGTTTTGGTTATAGCGATGCAGTTGGTTGTCCTTATTTTTCTCAAGCGGCTGTTATTGCTTTTGAGCCGCCAAAAGTGATGCAAATAAAAGATGATGCAGGTGTATTTGTAGGCTTTGCATTGGAGCAGGTTTTTAAAAGCGAGCTCTGGCCTTCACCTTGTAACTATAATTATCGCCAACGCTTTGAGTTTTATAAAGATGGGCGCTTTAGAATAGCTGCCGCAAGTATTGGTAGAGGTTGTGGCAATGATGGTACTTATCGCCCAGTGTTTAGAGTTGCATTTGCAGAGGAGCGAAACAATTTTGCAGAATGGAATGGGAGCAGTTGGGCTGCTTGGCAAAATGAAAAATGGCAATTGCAATCTGCTACTACAAACTATACGCCACAAGGGTATCAATACCAATTTACAAATAATAGTGGTAGCGGTTATTTTGTACAACCAAGCAATGGCAAATTTGGTGATGGCGGTCGTGGTGATAATGCATATTCATATATTACTCAAAATAAGCCTACAGTTGAAGAAGGTGAGGCTGATTTAATAACCATTGGTCCATGTTGCAATACAGATTATCAACAAGGGCCTGATAAATTTATTGGCAATACTCCAGATAATATTCAAAACAAAAAATTGGTTTTTTGGTATGTAGCACAATTAAAAAATGACGATAGTAAAGGGAGAGAATATTGTTGGGCAGAATCGGTATTGGAAAAAGGAATTTATGTTACAAAATCATATCCTTGTTTTGCAGGGCCAATGTTTGTACCAATAAAATAATAGCCAAATGAAAAATGTAAGGATTTTTAAGTCATACTCTTTATTGCTTATTGCAATCTGCCTTTTGCCAACTGTTCTTGTTTCTTGCAAAGAAGAAACGGTAGATTATCAGGTTAATGAATGTAAAGCGCAACCAGCATTTGTAAAAAAAATAGGATTTAACCCCAATCGTTCGATACTAAGTACTTCGGAAAAAAGAAAAATGGGAGTGTTTTTAGTAGAGCTCAATGAAAATGGAGATACAACCAATGGCGGTCGTAGATTCTATCAAGATTCTAGTTGGAAAAGCGCTGGTTGGTTAGGTCCTATTTTAGTTGACCCAAAAGGTAATAGTTTTGTTGGTCCTGTACCCGTTATAAATTTGATTGATAACCCTCCAGCAAAGCAAAATATTATTTATAAAATAGATGGAAATACAGGAAAAATGAAAATTTTTATGGAATTACCTGTAAAAGAAAATTCATCTTACGCTAATCCTTATGGTTTATTAGGCTTTTCATACTTATGTGAAACAAATACTTTGTATGCATCTACTGTGCATGGAAGTACCTTACAAAAAGAAAATGGTATTTTATATGCTTTAAACCCTAATGAAGGAACAGTTTTAGATAAACTAGAAAATATAGATGTAATGGGAATGGGCATATCTTACATAAGTGGAAAACGTAGACTATATTTTGGATCTGCCCGAAATTCAAATATCTACTCAATAGTATTAAATGAAAAAGGAAAATTCTCCGAAAAGCCAACTTTGGAATGTACAATTGCTAATCTCGGACCTCGTGGAGATGATAAAGCCAGACGTATAAAATTTGATAAAGCCACAGGTAATATGCTTATTTATGGACTAGAATTTAATTTTAACCTCACAGCACCCACAGAAAAACAAGAAAATAACTATAGTTTTAAATTTAATACAGAAAAACAAATATGGGAAACAATAATCAATTAATGTGGCAGGTCATACAAATCAATCTCATATAAGAGGGATGGCTTTTTCAATTAGTTTTTTATTTCACTTTTTAATCTACTTAAGCTTTGTTCTGTAATGTTTAAATAAGAACATAAATGCTTGTTTTTTGTTCTTAAAATTAAATGAGGCTCTAAATCTAGTATTTTTTTATATTTTTCTTTCGAACTTAACTTTTGTAAAATTTGTAATTGGTAGAGATCAATAATTAATTTTTCAATGAGTAATCTACCCACCTTTTCAAATATTGGATATTTTATTAAAACATCTTCCATATCTGCCTTGTTAATTTCAAATAGTTTAGTATCTTCTATAAACTCAACACTATAATTACTGGGCGTGTTTAAAGTTAAGCTGTCAAGCACAGTTAATAAACTTCCTTCAAAAGTAAAAAACATGGTATTGTCTTTTTCTTTCAGCTCAAAAAATATTCTTGCTGCACCAGATATAATGTAGGCTAATTTATTTACGACCTCATTTTTTCTTATATATATTTCATTCTTTTTATATGACCTTAAGATTAACTTTTTGGTAAAATAATTTAATGCTTCATCGGAAACAAATGTTATAGTTAACAAAGTAGTTTTTAAAGCATCCAAGTACTTTTCGACTAAACTTGCTTTTGGCATAAAATATGATATTATATTCTTTCCTACACTTACATAAAATTAGCATTTCCTAAATTTAAACATGTATTTAGAAATAAATATTTACTATTATGGTTTAGAGTAGCATACATATAATGCAACATTAAACTTTTACAGTAATAATAATATTACCATTTGATAATAAATAAGCGTTTTTATCCACATAAAGTGTTTGTATACAATATTTAAAGAAGTTTTTTGTTTATAAAATGTAAAAAAACATTTTTTTAAATATTTCAATAAACACAATTTTATAAACAATTCGTTTTAAATATTATAAAAAGAAGCCAATTATTTTACGAAAACAAAAACCCCCTAAATATGAAAACAACCTCTACGTTATTGTTAGCAGCATTGTGTATGCTTGCTTTTAATCTTTCAAGCAAAGCCCAGGTTACTGGTACAGTTTTCCGTGATTACAATAACAACGGAACGAGAGAAACAACAAACCCTAACGAACCCTTGGCAACTGGAATTATAGTGAATGCCTACAATGCTAGTGATGCATTGATAGCAACTGTAACAACTTCAGGTACAACAGCACCCAATTATTCATTTCCTGCTACAGGTGCAAATTCAATTGCAAATGGACTAGCTGTAAGGTTAGAATTTATTATTCCTGCTGCATTTGGTATTGGTGGCTCTGGTATTAATGGTACTACTGCAAATACATCTGTGCGATTTGTATCAGGTGGAGCAGCAGCTGTTAATATTAATTTTGGCGTGTTTAATAAAAATGAATATTTCCAAAATAACCCAAAAGTTATTGTGCCTAGATATTTAAGAGGCAATGCTGCACCGTTATCGACTACGGATGTAGTATTAAATTCATTTCCTTACGTATATGGACAAGAAAAAGATGGTACAACTTTAAGTAATGCTGGGGTGTGGGTTACAGCAGCAATTCCTGCAAACACTCAACCTCCTCCTGCTGGATATGCACCAGCACCTTCAAGCGAAGCTACTCAGAGCCAAATTGGAACTGTCTATGGCTTAGGTTGGAAGTCTAGTACAAAAACATTGTACATGGGTAGTTACTTAAGAAGAAAAACACCTCTAGGGCCAGGTGGCCTTGGGGCAATTTATTTTATCAACAATCCTGTAGCTAATACTGCTACAAACAATCCTCAGGTTTACGTAAATTTAAATACTTTATTTTCTAATGGGCCAGGCGGTGTTTTAGGATTTACGAGAGAAACAAATGCAGCATACGATTGGAATGATGATGTTGCAGTAAAACCACTTGTAGGTAAAAGGGGCTTGGGAGATGTAGAAGTAAATAACAAACAAGATACAATTTACACAATCGGATTAAATGATAGAAAATTATATGCAGTACCTACCTCAGGTTCTTTAACCGCTGCAACAATAAAATCGTATGATTTTGTATCATCAATAACAACTCTTACAGGAGTTGCTGCTGCTCAGTTTGCGAATAGTGAAATTCACCCTTTTGCGATAGGCATAAACCCAAGAGATAATTATGTATACATTGGTGGTGTTTATGGAGATGATGGTAATATAGGAGTGTCTGCAAATATTAGAATGCTTGTTTGGAGATACGATCCTTCAAATGGTACTACAACCTTGGTGTTAAACCAATTTTTAGGATATGGTAGAAGTCAGAATTATGGATTCGGTTATGCTGCCGCTCCAATAGCAATTCCTGCTACAGCTCCAGCTGGTAATAATGCATTATTTCAGGCTTGGAATGATGCATTCAATGATGCTACAACAAGTAATATATCTGCTCTTCAACAACCAATGTTAACTGATATTGCTTTTGATGGTGACGCAATGGTATTAGGCTTTAGAGATCGTTTTGGAGATCAAACACCTGTGGCTGGAATTGCTGATCCTGGTCAAGCTCCATATTCTAGAGGAAATGGTGAAATTGTAAGGGTACACAACACCGCAGGAACATGGACATTAGAAGCAGCAGGCGTTTCTAAAGATGGAAATACTGGTGCTGATATAACTGGTAGTACAGTAGCTAATACTGGGCCTGGTAGTGGAGAGTTTTACAGCCAAGAGTGGGCAAGTGATGGAGATGTGGCAGAAGCTTCAATGGGAGCATTGTTAATGATTCCTGGTAAAGATCATATCATGAGTACGGCTTTTGATCCATTGAAAGTAAACCAAAGCAACCAACTAGTATTTGTTAATGTAAATACAAATGGTGTGCAAACACACAGTAACATAACTGGATTAAACGTTGGCGCTTACGAGGTTTATACTTCTACTCAAGGTACAGCCGCAAATGCAATGGCAAAAGCAAATGGTATTGGAGATATAGAAGCATTGTTTGATGCTCCATCAATTGAAATCGGAAACAGAGTTTGGAATGATTTAAACGCAGATGGTATACAAGAGCCAGGTGAAGCACCAATATCTGGAGTTTTACTAGAGCTAGTAGATGCAGCTGGTAACCCTGTAGATAACGATCCTGTTACCGCTGGTATACAAGCTACTTTTGTAACAACAGATGCAAATGGTAACTGGTATATTAGTAGTGCAACAGGTACCGATGCGCTAGGAGTAAACTATGGTGTAGCCTTATTACCAAACACAGTGTATAAAGTAAGATTAGCTACAACAGGTGCGGGTAATGATTGGGATCCTACAGCAAATGCTGGTGTAGGCGGTCCAAGAGCAGGCGGCGATTTAGTAGGATATAACTTAACAAAATCAAATTCAGTAGGCGTAGGTCAAGCTGATTATAGCGATAATGATGCAACCATCGTATCAAGCATACCAGAAATTACTGTAACCACTAGTGATTATGGCCAAAATAACCACACATTAGACTTTGGCTTTACGAAGCTAGCCAGTTTAGGCAATAAAGTATGGTTAGATGAAGGTTTAGGAGGTGGTACAGCGAAGGACGGTATTCAAAATGGCACAGAGCCAGGCGTATCAGGTGTGGTAGTAATGTTGTACCAAAATGGTGCAGACGGTATATCAGGTAATGATGATGATGTATTGGTAAGCAGTACTATTACGGATAGTTATGGTATGTATATGTTTAACAACTTACAACCAAGCACAGGAGCTACAACACAATATAATGTGCGTGTAACCCCACCAGCAAATTATAGCTTAACAACACAAACAAATACAACAGACGATAACAATACCACAGGTGCAAGCACCACAGGCAGTGATGTAAATGCATTAGGCGTAAGTTACAGCATAGATTTAAGTGCAGGAGAGAACAATCCTAATATAGATGCAGGTTTAATAATTAAAACAGCACCAGCATTAAGCAGTATAGGTAACCAAGTATTTTTTGATACTAATGGAGACGGCACCAATGCAAACGGACCAACAGAGCCAGGTGTAGCAGGTGTAACAGTAACATTGTATGATGCAGCTACAGGTAATATATTGGCAGTAACTACCACAGATGCTAATGGTAATTATTTATTTAATAATTTACCAAACGGTACTTACCAAGTAGGCTTTGGTGCACCAGCAGGTACGGTACTTACTACAGGTACAGGTACAGGAGTAGGTACAGCAAATAATAGTGATCCTAATCCTACAACAGGTAAAACAGGCACAATAACAATAAGTGCAGCAGGAACAGTGATAACAGATATAGATGCAGGTTTAAAAAATGATGTAAAAGGTGCATTGGGAGATTTTGTATGGAATGATAATGGTATCGATGCTAATGGTGTATATGATGCAACAAAAAGAAATAATGGTATACAAGATCCAGGAGAGTCAGGAGTAGCAGGCGTAACGATGAGGTTGTATGGCCCTGGTGCAGATGGGCAAGTAGGTGGCGGAGATGATGTATTGTTAGCAACTACTACAACGGATGCAACAGGTTATTATGTATTCCCTAACTTGGATCCAGCTAAATACTTTGTAGTAGCTACTCCACCAGTTGGGTACGGTTTATCACCAAAAGATGCTACTAGTGCAGGTGGTGATGCAAAGGATAGTGATTTTGCATCAGGCGTAGCAGCATATCCAGGTTCATATATAACAGGTGTAAAAGAGTTGTTATCAACAGCAGCAGGTGTTACCAGAGATATGACGATAGATTTAGGTATATATAATACTACTAATAATTTGAATAGCTTAGGTGATAAAGTGTGGAACGATGTAAACAAAGATGGTTTACAAGATGCGACTGAAGCAGGTGTACCAAATGTAACTGTACGTTTATTAAATGGTGCAGGAACGCCAGTAAACAACCCAGCAACAGGTAAGCCATATGTAGTTGTAACAGATTCTGTAGGCAAGTATAGATTTGTAGATTTACCAGACGGTAATTATATAGTAGAGTTTGCAAACATACCAGCAGGGTATAGCTTCACAGTTCAAGATGCTAGCGGCACAGGCGCACCGGGAAGTGGTACAGATGGTACAAACGATAGTGATGCAAAAACTACAACAGGTAGAACTGCTGTAATAGCAATAGACCCAACAAGTACAAACCCAGCTAGCATAAATTTGACCAATGTAGATGCGGGTATCAGCCAAGGCATACCAGCAGGTACAGCAAGCTTAGGTAATAGAGTATGGTACGATAATGGCAGAGCTGCTGATGGATCGATTACAGCAATAAATGCAAACAATAACAAACAAGATGCAGGCGAGTTAGGCGTAGCAAATGTAAAAGTAGAATTGCTAGATGGAGCAGGAGCAGTAGTAAACGTACCGGGTACAAGTACACCGTACGTAATTTATACAAACGCTTTAGGCGAGTATTTATTTACAGGTTTACCAGCAGGAGATTATACAGTAAGATTTAGCAGGTTCCCAGCAGGGTATACTTCAAGTACAGCTAACTTTGCAGGAGTAGATGATGCACAAGATGCTGATGCAAGTTTTGCAGGATCATCAGTAACAGCAACAACAACAGCAACAACTGGCGTGTATACTTTACAAACAGGAGAAGATAATTTAACCGTAGATATGGGTATTATACCAGCAGCAGGAACCAATAGCATTGGAAACTTTGTATGGAGCGATGGAAATAGCAATGGTAAGCAAGATGCAGGCGAATTAGGTGTACAAGGTGTTACAGTAACTTTATATAACAACGGACCAGATGGTTTACCAGGTACAGCAGATGATGTGATAGCAGGAGTAACCACTACAGACAATAATGGAGCATATACCTTTGTAGGTTTAGCAGATGGTAATTATAACGTAGGCTTTACTAACTTACCAGCAGGTTTTGTATATACAGACAAAGATAAAGCAGGCAGTACAGCATCAGATGGTAGTGATGCTAATGTGAACATCGGTAGAACAGGTACTTATGCTCTAGATCCAACAAGTTTATCAGGAGTAGGTGTAAACGAACCGAATGTAGATGGCGGTATCATTAGTAGCAGAGCGGCTCTTGGAAACTTTGTATGGTTAGATACTAATGGTGATGGTATACAACAAACCACTGAAAAAGGAGTAAGTGGTGTAACGGTAATCTTGTACGCAACAGATGGTACAACAGTATTAGCAAGCACAATAACTGATGCAGAAGGTAAATACTTCTTTGGAAATTTATTGCCAGGCAATTACAGAGTAGGTTTTAGTGATATACCTTCAAACTTAACTTTTACCCAACAAAATGCTGCAGGCGACAATTCTAATAATACCAACAGTGATGCAGTACCAGCAACGCCAACAGCTACTACAGCTATTACAGGTGTAATAAACTTGGTAGCAGGAGAAACAGACTTAACCATAGATGCGGGTTTAAAACCAAGTAATCCTGCAAGTGTAGGTAACTTAGTATGGAATGATAAAGATGGAAATGGTGTACAAGGTGCAAATGAGCCAGGTGTCCCAGGTGTGATTGTAACATTAAAAGATGCGATTACCAATGCGGTAATAGGTACAGCGGTGACAGATGGTAATGGTAATTATCTAATAAATAATATACCAGCAGCGGTAGGCGGTACAAGCTACTATATAGAGTTTAGCAATTTGCCAGCTACTGCTACTTTTACTACCAGAACGGATAATGTAACAGCAGCAGATCCATCTTTAGGTAGTGATCCAAATGCAGCAGGAAGAACATCAAACTTTACATTAGTTCCAGGTCAATACTTACCAAATGTAGATGCAGGTATAAACAATATCCAATTGTTACCAATAAAATTTGCCAGCTTTACAGCATTACCAAAAGGTAGCCAAGTAGGTATAACATGGGAGGTAAGTGTACAACAAGATGTAATAAATTACGAAGTACAAACAGCAACAGATGGTAGAATGTTTAGCACAATAACTACACAAGCCAACAATGGCAACTTAACAGGAAGCTATACAGCCACTCATGCAACACCAGTATCTGGCTTAAACTATTACAGAATAAAAGTAACAGAGAAAGCCGGAAGTGTAAGTTATAGTGAGATGCGTAAAGTAACGTTTGGTAAGTCAGGAGCAGTAGTATTGTATCCAAACCCAGCAAACGCAGGTGTAGTGAATATATCACTTACTAGTAGTATGACAGGTAAGGCAGCTACAATGAGCATAATCACAATGGATGGTAAGGTAGTAAGCACACAAGCTTTAAGCAAAACCAACCAAACCGAGCAAGTAAACATCAGTAATCTAGCAAGTGGTAATTATATAGTTAGCATAGCTACAGCTACTGAGGTAATAAATACAAAATTGCAGGTGATTAAATAATCACATAAGCAAAAACATATAAGGACGTAGTTGCAGCAATGTGATTACGTCCTTTTTCATAAGCGTAGCATTTAAAAAATAATTAGCTTTTTAAAATATTGTAGGTATTGAGGTAGCTAAGAATTTTACTTTACAACGATTTGAATTTTTAGCAGTTGGAAACAATTTTTATGCATGGATTTTGGGCAACTAACGCATAGAGAAAGTATGAGTGATAGCATTCTTTGTTTAAAAGCAAATGCAAAAAAA
Organism: Ferruginibacter sp.; assembly: GCA_043770525.1. Lineage (GTDB taxonomy): Bacteria > Bacteroidota > Bacteroidia > Chitinophagales > Chitinophagaceae > Ferruginibacter. Next base: position 32,667 of record JAYVID010000126.1, on the reverse strand, counting down.
TGTATCATTTAGGTATTGGTGAAGTTGTTTCACTCAGCACAATTACAAGAGCAAACCAAAATCGTTCTTGTAAGATTTATGAAGAATTAGCGATGTTGCTTATAAATGAAGCCAATCAATTATGTTTAAAAGAAAATAATTTAGAAATAGAATTTGAAGGCAATATTTTTGCATTAAATGCTACAATTATTGATTTATGTTTATCCACTTTTTATTGTGCATCGTTTAGAAAAGCAAAAGGCGAAATAAAATTGCATACTCATTTAGATTTAAAAACATCTATTCCGCAGGTTATTTTATTTTCTACAGCATCAGTGCATGATGTAAATTTATTAGATATGATATCCTTTGAAAGCAATAGTTTTTATATTATTGACAAAAGAAAATGTTTGATTAATAACGCAACGCTATTAACTTAATTTGAATATTGATATACATACAAATTGAATAAGCTGTTTGAATACACATGTTTTACATCATCTTCAACTCCATAGCAACTTTCGTCAATCCTACTGTGTTTTTTACTCCAAGTTTATTCAATAAATTTTGTCGATGAGAGTCCACGGTACGTTTCGAAATAAAAAGTAAAGTAGAGATTTCGTCATTTGTTTTTTCTTGGGTTATTAGTTTTAATATTTCTAACTCTCTTTTTGTAAGGGAATATTTATCTATGTGGGAAGCTGTCTTTTTTTTATTTTCTATAAGCTTTATAGCTATCTCATTAGAATAAAACACTTTATCATTTAAAATTGTTTTTATGGCTGCAATCAATTCTACAGGTTCTATATTTTTTAAAATATAACCACTAGCACCAGCTTTTAGCATGTTGTTAATATAAGTAAGCTCTTCGTAGTTAGACAATGCTAGAATTTTAGTAGTAGGTTTATATAGTAATATTCTTTCTACGGTTTCTATACCAGTCATTTTTGGAAGCTGGTAGTCTATTAAAATAATATCATAATCGTTTTTTAAAATATTTTTTATGGCATCTTCTCCATTTTCTGCCTCAGTTATTATGAAAGTAAAAACCTTGTTTTGCGATTCTAACATTACACGAATACCATCCCTCACCATCTGATGGTCATCTACAATTAAAAGCCTTACTATTTGTTTTTCATTATTTAACATTGCTAATATTTGTTTCTGTAAGCGGAATAGTAATTTTGTATTGTGTACCTTTTCCTAAGCTACTTGATATAATAATTTCTCCATTATAAGGCATTATTCTAGATTCTACATTTCGCAATCCCATTCCATTTTTTTTATCTGTAAGCTTTACATCAAAGCCCATTCCATTATCTTTTAAAGTTATTCGTATTTCTCGTTTTGTGTACAAAAGTGCGATGCTAATAGCATTTGCATTGCTATGTTTTAATGCATTGTTTATAAATTCTTGCACCACTCTAAAAATAGATATTTCTAATTGTTTATTCAAACTTGGAAACTGTTCTTGCACTTTTAATGTAAACGTTAAAGCTTCTTTTACTTCTGTTTGTTTACACAATTCATTTAAGGATTCTGATAAACCAAAGTTTTCGAGTGTTTTAGGCATTAAATTGAAACAAATATTTCTAATGTCTGCTAATGCACTTACCAATCCATTATTGGCTTTAATAAGTAATTTTTTTTGTTTTTCATTGCTAGTGATAGAAACCGATGTGCCTATATAAAATTTTATGGCAGAAAGTTGCTGCCCAATACTATCGTGTATGTCTTTTGCGAAACGCTTTCGCTCTGCTTCTTGTGTTTTTACGATGGTTTTAAATACAAGATTCTCTGTTTCTTTTTGTTTGCTTATATCTTTTATAATACCCCTATATCCTATTATTTTTTTTGTATTATTTTCAATTATACTGGCAGAAATTAAGCAGTCTTTTATTGTGTCATCTATATATTTTATTTGGATAGCAAAGTTTGAAATAGTTTTAACTTTTTTAATTTCATCTAAAAATCTTTTCTTCTCTCGGCTTTTATTTATAAAGCCTAATAAATTAAAACTTGGAGATGAAGTTTCTGCAGTTTTAAAAAGGTTATACCCTGCCATATTGATATCTAAAAAATCGCCATTCTTGTCTGCAATAAATATACAATCGCTAGATTCTTCAAATAATTTTTGGTATTTTTTCTCAGATTCTTTTAGCGATACTTCGTAATGCTTTATGCTAGTAAGGTTTTTTGCATTTACCAAATACCCTTTTCTAATTTTCTTTTCATCGTAAAGGCTAATAACAGAGCAAAGCACAGGTATTTTTAAACCACTAAAGCTCTTAAAATTTGTTTCTATTTCTACAGCTTGCCTTGTCGTTTTTATATTTTTAGTAATAAACTCAATTAAAGAAAAGTCTTTCTTTAATATTATAGTATCTATGGCCTTATTTTTAAATTTATAGGCATGGGTTTGAAAGGTTTCATGAACTGACTCGCTGGTTATCAATATTTTTCCTCTGGTATCTAGTACGAAAATCATATCTGATACAGAGTTAAAAATATTGTCAAAGTAGTTTTTTGAAATGGTACTTTCTTTTAATTCTTCACCAAGCATATTAATACATGCAATAAACGAATCTACTTCATCTAGCTGTTGCGATAGCCTAATTTTTTTTGTAAAATTACCAAGAGCGTACTCTGTTAATAATTTATTTATTTTTTTAAATCGTAAATCCAAGTGCAGCTATTTTAATCTGTAAAAGTAGATAACCAAGTTAACGCTTCTTTTTTATCCGTAAATGTTCTTACCAATAATTTTGGCTTGGTTATTTTTAGAAAGAAAGTTACTGTAAGTGAGGTAAAATTAGAATTCACCAAAATAGCAGCACATTTTATTCCTGCTATACCATCTTCAGAAGATAAAAAATCTCTAGCATCTTTATCTATTTTAATAATACCTTGGTTTAATACTAAAGTAGGCATGGGTTTATTGTCAATAAAAGCAAGCCGCTCTGCTACTATTTCCTTGGCCTGCTTAAGTGTGATTCGTACATGAGGGTGATACGTAGCTATTAAGATACTATCCTCAATTTCAAAAAAAACAGATGCTGTTTCAAGTGTTCTTTTCATAATATTTTTTTGTTTGATATTAAAACTAGGTATTTATACTTAGGTAAAACTAGCAGTTTATTTTTTCAAAAATCAGTATTTAATCGGTTGTTAAAGTAAGCAATTTCTAGAAATTTTGCGTTAGTATTTTTTAATCCCCAAAACCAATTCTTATGAGCAAAACACAATCATTTATTGATACGCTACAACAAATAGCAAAATATGGCATTAACAAAAAAATATTTCATTTATATACCGACAGTAAAAAAAGAATTAAAGGTAATGCTATTTCTTTGGAAGGTAAAGAAGTAATAAACTTTGGCTCTTGTAGCTATCTAGGGTTGGAGTTTGATGATAGATTAAAGGAAGCAAGTAAACAAGCTATTGATGATTTTGGAACACAATTTTCAGAATCCCGAGCTTATGTTTCTATTTCTTTGTACAAAGAACTAGAAGAGTTATTTGAAAAAATATTTGAATTGCCTGTAGTAATTACACAAACAACCACACTAGGCCACATAGCCGCTATACCTGTGCTTGTTGGCAGCGATGATTGTATTATTATGGATCATCAAGTACACAATTCTGTGCAGATTGCTGTGAATCTTGTAAAAAGCCAAGGTGTTACCGTAGAGTTATTAAGACATAATAGAATGGATTTGTTAGAAGAAAGAATAAAACATTTGCGAAGCAAGTATAAAAAAATATGGTACATGGCAGATGGTATTTATAGCATGTATGGCGATGTGAGCCCTGTAAAAGAAATTTATGCATTGATGGATAAATATCCGGAGCTACATTATTATGTGGATGATGCACATGGCATGAGTATTTATGGTAAGCATGGTAGAGGCTATGTATTAAATGAAATGCCAATACATGAACGAGCCATTGTAGCTACATCTTTGGTAAAAGCATTTCCTACTGGTGGTGCAGTTTTTGTTTTTCCAACAAAAGAAAAAGCACAATTAGTACGTAATTGCGGTTCTACACTAATTACATCGGGCCCATTACAACCATCGCAATTAGGTGCTGCCATTGCTGCGGCTAAAATTCATTTAACCGATGAAATTTATGACATGCAAAATGATTTGCAAGACAATATTAGGTTTGCAAATTTGATGCTTAAAAAATATAAATTGCCTGTAGTAGCACCATCTGATGCAGCAGTGTTTTTTATAGGTGTAAGTTTACCTAAATTAGGTTACAATATGGTACACCGCATGATGAATAAGGGCTATTATGTAAACCTTGGTATTTTTCCTGCGGTACCAATGAAGAATACTGGCATACGTTTTACCATTACCAAGTTGCATACTTATACACAAATAGAAAATATGATTTCCAGTATTGCAAATGAATTGCCCATTGCAATGGAAGAAGAAGGACTCACGTTAAAAGATATTTACAAAGCATTTAAATTACAAATGCCAGAAGATGTAAAATTAGATAATGATGTAACTATGGTTATCAATCAAAGCCTATCATTAAAACTAGAGCATTACGATGCAATAAATAAAGTAGATAAATTAGAATGGGATAAAATTTTTGCAGGAAAAGGTACTTTTGATTGGGAAGGACTGCAATTATTGGAAAAATCTTTTTCGGAAAATGAGTTGAAAGAAAACAATTGGATTTTTGATTATGTAATTATAAAAGATAATAATGATAAGCCTGTAGTAGCTACTTTTTTAACTACAGCACTTTGGAAAGATGATATGCAATCTCCAGCATCAATATCCTCAAAGATAGAAGAGCAAAGGCTCACAGATCCATACTATCTTACATCAATTGTAATTTCTACTGGCTCATTATTAACAGAAGGCGAACATGTTTTTATAGATAAATCCTCACCTTTTTGGAAAGAAGCCATGAAATTATTATTCGAAAAAATGTATATGTTGCAAGAAGATAATAAAGCAAATAACCTTGTATTGAGAGATTTTAGCAACAACGATTTAGAGCTTGATACTTTTTTGGTGGACAATGGGTTCTTTAAAATTACTATGCCAGATAATAATATTGTGAGCAATATGAGTTGGACAACAAAGGAAGATTTCTATAATGGATTGTCTCAAAGATCGAGACAACATTTTAGAGAAGATATAAAAAAGCATGAAGACAAATTCGATGTTAAAATTGAAACTGGATACTCTAATGAAAATGTAGATTATTGGTATGGATTATATGAAAATGTAAAAAATAATAGTTTAGACCTAAATACATTTACACTTCCTAAAAAAGCTTTTGAACAAATGCTTACAAGTAATAAATGGGAAGTAATAAGTTTAACAGTAAAAAAACAATTCGATTTTATAGGTATTGAGAAACCCACAGCAATAGTATTTTGTTATAAAATAAATGATGTTTATATGCCAGTAATTATGGGACTAGATTATCGGTATCAAAAAGAATACAAAATATACAGGCAAATGTTGTTTCAATTGGTTTTGAGGGGTAAAGCATTGGGATGTAAACAAGTGAATTTAGGTTTTTCTGCCAGTATCGAAAAGAAAAAACTTAGCGCTATACCTATACCCACATTCGGCTACATGCAATCAAAAGATAGTTATAATTTTCAGGTATTGGCAAATATGGAAATGAATAAAAATTAAAAATATTTTTGATAGAATTAATCCTAATATACTCTATAGCTTACCAGCAAGTTGATTATTAAAAAGCTAATAGATGCATTTATCAAAAGGAGAGTACACACAATTTAGCCTCAAAGGCAAGCTAAATTTATTAAATGAATTTGGTATATTATTAACACAAAAAACAATAAATGAAACCGATATAAAAATATACCACATTTATGATTTTTATGTAGAAGTTTTTTTTGTGAAGAAACTTGTTACCAAAGTAGAGCCACTTATTTTTAATGGTCTCCTTAGGTATTATATGTAAATTATTTTTTAACCTTTTTTATTTTTTTTCTTCAATAGTTACAAATATTTTATGCAAGCTACAGCACAAAAAATTACCATAGCCCTTGTAGATGATAGCGATCCTTATAGAGGAGCATTGTCTTACTATTTTTCTCAGTTAGATGATATTGAAATATTATTTGAAGCTAGTGATGGATTAGATTTAATAGAAAATTTAAAAACGATGCAACCACAAGTAATATTGCTAGATATGGATATGCCCAATCTTAATGGACTAGAAACGCTTAATAAACTTAGAGATGAATATCCTTCAATAAAATTTATTATTCTTACGATGTATAACGAAAAGTCGGTTATATGGTCTTTTTTAGCCAATGGAGCCAATTCATATTTGAATAAATCTGCCGATGCAGAAGAAATTTACACTGCTATAGTGAAATGTTGCGATGCAGATTTTTACATGAATGATTGGATAAATGATGCACTGGTGAATAAAGTAAAAAAATGTAAGAGCTAAACAAAAGTATTTGATTCTACAGGAAGTATTATTGTTACAGTTGTTCCAATATTATCACCACTTTTAATGTCAAATGTTCCATTAATATGTATTAACAATGCTTTAATTAATCCCCACCCTAACCCATTACCCCTCATATTTTCTGTATCTGCTTGAGGGTTAATTTCCAGGTCTTTTTTTATACAGTTAATTTGCTCATTACACATACCTATACCTGTATCAGACACACTTAAATAGATCGCCTTTTTTTTAATTGACATTTTTACTTCAATTTCACCTTCAGGTGTAAATTTCAAAGCATTGTTTAACAAGTTTTGTATAATTACTCCAAAGGCCGTTTTATCTGTAATTATTTCAATTTCTGGAGGAATATTATTTATTAAAAAAATATTTTTACTAGCAGCTATAAATCGAAAAAATTCTATTTTATCAGATACCAGCTGATGTAGGTTTTCATTTTTAAAATTAGCTTTGTAATTTCCTTTTTGAAATTCTATCCATTTTAAAATGTTTGATATTAATAACAGTATTCTAATGCTAGTATTATTAATATCTGCTAGTGCATCAGTTATTTCTTCTTTGTTTAATGTATCTTTTTTTGCTAAAACAGCCTTGCCCACCATAGTGCTAAATCTTAATGGAGAATGCACATCATGAGATAATATATACAATAATTTATCTCGTAGTTTGTTATTCTCAATAAATCTTTCTGCATCTAGGATTAAGTAATTTATTTTATTCTTAAGAGCTTCATTTTCATCTCTAAGTTTCAAAATTTCTTCCATTTATTGTAGGTGCTTTTAGCTTCAGTTTTTTATTAAGAAAAAATGTAGTATTCTATTTTAAATTATATATTCTTGCAAGGTCACTTAGATCTACAAGTGAGCGAATAGCAAGTTTTTCGAACAACCTATACTTATAAGTTACAATAGTGTTTGTAGATAAGTTCATATATTTCGAAATATCTTTTACCTGCACCCCTTCCAATAAATAACGGGTAACTTCTATTTCTCTATTACTTAAACTTGTGAATGGATTTTCACTCACTTTTTTGCTGTTTCCTCTTAGCTCATTTACAATTATATCATTTAACTTTTGGCTAATATAGTTTTGACCTGATAAAAATATTTTTAATGCTCTAAGCACCTCTTCTTCGTCTGCATTTTTATTTAAAAAGCCCTTTGCGCCAATTTGCAAAACCTTTTTAGCGTAGATTTCTTCATTACTCATGCTAAAAATTAAGATGTCTAATGTGGGAAATAGAGCAATTAAATTGGGCAAAGTTTCAATCATATTTCCATCACTTAGTTGCAAATCTAAAATGGCAAAATCAGTCTTATTTGTCTTTATATGAGACATTGCATCTTTTATGGAGTGTACTTCTGCAATTTCATAATTTTTAAAATGATTAGTGAGTAAAAACTTTAGCCCTCTTCTTATTATCGAATGATCATCGCAAATTAATATTTTTTTCATTGGCATATTCTATATTGACAACTAAAACTGAATCATCGAAAGATACACTTCATTTTCTTTTCTACACTTGCTTTTTTTCTTTTGTAACTAATTATGCAAAATCGCTCCTTTTTTTTATTTTTCTTGTAGGTTTTAACCTACAAGAAAAATAAAAAAACCTACATGTACTGTCACAAGAATATACATGTAAATATGAAATTTTATATCATTTTTGTGTCAGCTTTTGCTAATCCAATATTTCATTTACAAGATTTAAAATGATTTAGCATTAATCCAAGCATTTTAATAATTAAATAAAATATTTTTTTACACTACAAATGCACAATTAAAAAAGTGTTAATAACATTTGTAAAGAGAATATAAATTTTAACCAATAACCAACTTTCCTATGAAAAAAATCAGCTCCCTGGTATTCGCTATTTTTATGTGCGTACTAACCATTTCAACAAAAGCCCAAATCTCAGGCACAGTTTTTAGAGACTTTAATGGCAATGGTATTCGTACAGCTACAGCTCCAATAGAGCCACTGCTTGCGGGTATTACAGTAAAAGCGTACAATGCTGCCAACGTACAATTAGGCACTACAAAAATTACAAGTGCTGCTGGTGCTTACAGTTTTACTGTAGCTGAAATTCCTACAGGCACAGCAGTTCGTATTGAGTTTACTGGGTATGCAAATGGAGATGCACCTAGTTTTAATGGTACAGGTAATGGTACAAACATACAGTTTGTAACTGCCCCTTCAGCCGTTACAAGTTTTGCTATTAATCATCCTAATGATTATTCTAGCACTATAAACCCAAAATTAGCAGTTACACAATTTGTAAATAATAACTCTGCTGCTTCTAACACAAGTAGAACAGTGTTTAATATTAATTACGATGGTACGGGTGTAGCTACAGATTTAGCCACAAGAACTGCTACAGGTACTACTTGGGGTTTGGCTTACGATAAAAAATCTAAAAGATTATTTACATCTGCCTTTTTAAAAAGACATGCACAACTAGGCCCATTAGGCTTAGGTGGTATTTATGAAATAGATTATACAAACCCAGCGGCACCAGTAGTAAGCAACTGGTTAAATATAAATACACTTACTGGTGTAAATGTAGGCACTACTGCTAGACCAGCTGCAGTAGATTATACAATAGATGCTGCGGTATTTGCTGAGATTGGAAAAATTGGTATTGGAGATTTAGATATTTCAGATGATGGAGATACCATGTATGCAATGAACTTAAATAATAATGGACAATTAGTAGTTATAAATAGAAATACAAAAGCTTTAATAGGGGCTTATGCAGTACCAAACCCAGGTTGTGGTGTAGCAGGAGATGTGAGGCCGTTTGGATTAAAATATTACAGAGGAGCATTGTATGTAGGTGTTATTTGTAGTGGACAAACTACTACAACAAACCAAAATTTTAATGTTTATAAATTTGTGAATGGAACGTTTACTGCTGTACTAAGCGATGATTTAATTTACCCGAAAGGATGGGTACATGCTACTTACATTGCATCACCAACCCTTTCTTCTTCTTGGGAAACATGGGATGATAATTTTTCTGGAATACATACATTAGGTTCATCTGCATTAGGGCCAAGATGGTCTCGCCCACAAGCTATTTTATCAGATATTGAATTTGATGTAGATGGCACTATGATTTTAGGTTTTGCAGATAGAGCAGGTTTTCAGTTAGGTTATGCAAGTAGAGATGTAGCCAATACTACAACAGGTAATGGTTATATTGGTGGAGATATTTTAAGAACTACAAAAGTTGCAGGTGGCACATTTAATTTAGAAGCTAATGGTGTAGCAGGTGGTGTAACAGGTGGTGGTGCAGCAAATAATAAAGGCCCGGGTGGTGGAGAGTTTTACACAGGCGAAACATTTACTACAGGCGGTGTACTTACACACGAAGAAACGTCTAACGGTGGTTTGGCATTACTTGCAGGTAGTGGAGAAGTAGTGCTTTCTGCAATGGATCCTAGTGGTGTTGTATTTACAGGTGGGTTAATAAAATTGAGTAATACCACAGGTTTATTTACCAGTGGCTATCAATCTTATGCTTCTACCGCTGCGGCAAATTCTACTTTTGGAAAAGCAGCAGGTATTGGAGATGTAGAAATACTAGGCGATGCGCAACCAATACAAATTGGTAATAGAATATGGAGAGATACAAACGGAGATGGTGTGCAAGATGCAAATGAAACTACAGCTGGTGTACCTACAGGCACTACGGTTACGTTAAGAAGCCCGGGTGTAGATGGTATTTATGGCAATGCAGATGATCAAACTTGGACAACAACAACATCTGCAACTGGTAATTATTATTTCAGTGCATTAGCTACTGCAGATAATCGTAAACCTACATTCTGGTCAGGAATAGGCAACACTATTTTACCAGAATTTGATTATAGAATTGAAGTAGCCATACCTGCGGGTTTTGGTGTAACAAAAACAGATGCAAACATAAATTTGTTAGATAATATTGACAACGACGCTGCTGCTAATGGTACAAATGCAGTAGTGGTATTTAACACTGCTAATACCAATCATAATTTTGATATTGGATTTAAACAACAAGCAAGCCTTGGCAACAAAGTATGGCTAGACCAAGGTGCTGGCACAAATGCACAAAATGGTGTGCAAGATGCTGATGAGCCGGGTGTAGCAGGTGTAGCAGTAAACTTATACCAAAATGGAGCAGATGGTATAGCAGGCAATGCAGATGATGTATTAATTGCTAGCACAATTACTGATAGCTATGGCATGTATTTATTTGAAAATTTGCAGCCAAGCACAGGTACTACTACACAATATAATGTAAGAGTAACGCCGCCTGCAAATTATAGTTTTACAACACAAACAAATACTACGGATGATAATAATACAACTGGTGCAAGCACAACAGGTAGTGATGTAAATGTATTGGGAGTTAGTTATAGTGTAGATTTAAGTGCAGGAGAAAATAATCCAAATATAGATGCAGGTTTAATTTTTAAACCAACAATAAATACAAATAGCATTGGCGATAAAGTTTGGTTAGATGCAAATGGAGATGGTATAAATGCCAACAATGCAGCTGAGCCTGGTGTAGCAGGTGTTACAGTTACTTTATATAAAGAAACTGCACCTGCAAGTGGTGTGTTTGAAATATTTATGACTACCACTACAGATGCTACGGGTAATTATATTTTTAATGGTCTTCCTCCAAATGTAAATTTTCAGATGGCGGTAAGTGCACCAGCAGGTACAGTATTTACAACTGGTGCTGTGTTGGATATTGCAAATGGATCTACCAATAGTGATGTAAATGCTACTACAGGTAGAACTGCTACTATAAATTCTGGAGCAGTAGGAAACCAAATTACTGGAGTAGATGCAGGATTAAAAAATGATACCAAAGGTGCTATTGGAGATTTTGTTTGGAACGATATAAACAACAATGGCGTACAAGATGCAGGTGAGCCTGGAATTGTAGGAGTAACAATGCAACTTTATTCTCCAGGGCCAGATGGAATTGTAGGTGGTGGAGATGATGTACTAATAGCAACAACTACTACCAATGCAAATGGATATTATAATTTCTCTGGATTAAATCCTGATAAATATTTTGTAGTAGCTACACCTGTAGCAGGGTATACTGTTTCTGCAAAAGATGTAACTGCGGGTAACCCAGCAGGCGATACAAAAGACAATGATTTTATGACTGGCACAGCTACTTACAGCGCTAGTTATGTTTCTCCAATTGTAGAATTAATTACGGTGAACGGTGCTGTTTCAAAAGATATGTCAATAGATCTTGGAATACACAACAACACCTCTGGTTTAAATACACTTGGAGATAAAGTATGGAATGATATTAATAAAAATGGTTTGCAAGATGCAGGCGAAGTAGGTGTAGCAAATGTAACAGTGAGATTGTTAGACAATGCAGGTAACCCTGTAAACAATCCTGCTACGGGCAAGCCATACATTACACTTACAGATGCAAGTGGCATGTATAAGTTTGTAGATTTAGCAGATGGTAATTACATCGTAGAATTTGCAAACATTCCAACAGGATATTCATTTACTGCACAAGATGCAAATGGAAGTGGCAATGCAGGTAGTGCAACAGATGGTACTAATGATAGTGATGCAAGCTCAAACACAGGAAGAACAACTGTAATAGCAATAGATGTACTAAGTTCAAATTCATCTTCTATAGATGTTACAAATGTAGATGCAGGTATAAGCCAAGGCTTACCTGCGGGTACTGCAAGCTTAGGTAATAGAGTTTGGTACGATTTAAACAACAACAATAGTCAAGATAATAATGAACTAGGTGTAAATAATGTAAGAGTAGAATTGCTAGATGGTACAGGTGCGGTAGTAAATGTACCGGGTACAGCAATACCATACGTTATTTATACAAATGCGCTTGGCGAATATTTATTTACAGGTTTGCCAGCAGGTGATTATAGAGTGAGGTTTAGCAACTTTCCTGTAGGCTATACAAGCAGTATGATGAATGTAGGTGATGATGCTTTAGATGCTGATGCAAATTTTGCAGGCGCAGCTACAGCAGGTACTACAGCCACTACTGCTACATATTCATTAGCTACAGGCGAAGATAATTTAACAGTAGATATGGGTATTTTGCCTCCAGCTACAGGCAACAACAATAGCGTAGGAAATTTTGTATGGAACGATATTAATGCAGATGGAATACAAACGCCAGGTGAGCTAGGTGTACAAGGTGTAACAGTAACATTATATACAAATGGTGTAGATGGATTACCAGGTACTGCTGATGATGTACAAGTATCTACTACAACAACAGACAATAATGGTGCTTACAATTTTGTAGGCTTGGCAGATGGAAATTACAATGTAGGATTCAGCAATTTGCCAGCAGGATTTGGTTTTACTGATAAAGATAAAGCAGGTAGTACAGCTACAAATGGTAGTGATGCTACAGTTTCTTCTGGAAGAACAGGTACAATTGCTTTAGACCCTACAAGCATATCTGCTGCGGGTATAAACAATCCTGATATTGACGCAGGTTTAATTTCTACAAGAGCAGCACTGGGTAATTATGTATGGATAGATACCAATAGTGATGGCTTACAAGATGCTACAGAAAAAGGAGTAAGTGGTGTAACAGTAATTTTATATGCTGCTGATGGTGTAACCGTTTTAGCTAGTACAGTTACAAATGCAGATGGTAAATATTATTTTGGTAATTTATTGCCGGGTAGTTATGTGGTAGGTTTTAGCACATTACCTTCTGGCTTAGTATTTACACAACAAATAGCAGCAGGTGATAATGGTAACAATACAAATAGTGATGCAATACCTGCAACAGGAAAAACTGGTGTTATTACATTAAGTGCAAACGAAACAGATTTAACAATAGATGCAGGTTTAACACCGAGCAATAATGCAAGTGTAGGAAACCTTGTGTGGAACGATACAAACGGAGATGGCTTGCAAGATGTAACAGAAGCAGGTGTACCGGGTATATTGGTTACTTTATACGATGCTTCTAATAATGTAGTAGGAGTTGCAATAACAGATGGTAACGGCAATTACAACATCAGCAATATTAAACCAGGTGTTGGATATTATATTGTGTTTAGTAACTTAACAGGAGACCAAGCATTCACAGGTGAAAATGTAGCTAGCTCTACAGCTGCTAATGGTAGTGATGCAAATATTACTACAGGACAAACAGCTCCTTTCAATTTAACTGCAGGCCAATATTTACCAACAATAGATGCAGGCATAATAAAAAATATTGCAAGCCTTGGTAATAAAGTTTGGTTAGATGAAGGTGCAGGCGGCGGTATTGCAAAAGATGGTATACAAAATGGTACTGAGCCAGGTGTGGCAGGTGTGCCAGTAAACTTATACCAAAATGGCTTGGATGGTATAGCAGGAAACGATGATGATGTTTTAGTAGCTAGTACAATTACAGATGCGTATGGTATGTATTTATTTCAAAATTTAAAACCAAGTACAAATGCACTTACACAATATAATGTAAGAGTTACACCACCTTCCAATTATAGTTTAACAATACAAACCAACACAACAGATGATAACAATACCACTGGTGCTAGCACAACAGGTAGTGATGTAAATGTATTGGGTGTGAGTTATAGCATTGCATTAAGTGCAGGCGAAAACAATCCTAATATTGATGCAGGCTTAATATTTACATTACCAACATTGCCAAATAGTATTGGCGATAAAGTATGGTTTGACGCAAATGGCGATGGCACAAATGCAAACAATACAACTGAGCCAGGCGTAGCAGGCATAACAGTTACATTGTATGATGCTGCAAATAATATTGTAGCCATAACAACAACAGATGTAAACGGAAATTATATTTTTAATAACGTACTTCCAAATACAAATTACACCGTAGGCTTTAGTGCTCCAGGTGGTACAGTATTTACTTCAGGCGGTGTATTGGATATTGCAAATAGCTCTACCAATAGTGATCCAAATCCTACAACCGGGATAACAACTGTGATAAACAGTGGTGCAGCAGGTACACAAATTACAGGTGTAGATGCAGGTATAAAAAATAGTCCTAAAGGTGCTATTGGAGATTTTGTGTGGAACGATATAAATAATAATGGAATACAAGAAGCTGGCGAACCAGGAGTGCCAAATGTTACGATGCAATTATATACTCCGGGTGCAGATGTTATTATTGGTGGTGGAGATGATATTTTAATTGCTACAACAACTACCAATGCAAATGGTTATTATGTCTTCCCTAACCTTGACCCAAGTAAATATTTTGTAGTAGCTACACCAGTTGTTGGTTATGCTTTATCTCCAAAAGATGTTACAGCGGCTAACGTGGGTGGAGATACAAAAGATAGTGATTTTGGTACAGGCGTAGCAAGTTATCCTACAAGCTATGTTTCTCCATTGCAAACTTTGCTTTCTACTGCAGCAGGTGTTACAAGAGATATGACTGTAGATTTAGGAATACACAATACCACAGCAAACCTAAATACATTGGGTGATAAAGTATGGAACGATATTAATAAAAATGGTTTGCAAGATGCTGGCGAATTAGGTGTGCCAAATGTTACTGTACGATTACTAAATAGTGCTGGTATGCCAGTAAATAATTCTGCAACTGGCAAGCCTTATGTAGTAAGCACAGATGCAAATGGTATGTATAAGTTTGTAGATTTAGCAGATGGTAATTATATAGTAGAATTTGCAAACATACCTACAGGGTACAGCATTACAAATAAAGATGTAGTAAGTGCAGCAGCACCCGGTAGTGCAGGAGATAGCTTCTTAGATAGTGATGCAAGCACTACAACAGGTAGAACAAGTGTGATAGATATTGATGCAGCAGGAGTAGTTGCTACAAGTGTAAATATTGTAAATGTAGATGCAGGTATAAGCCAAGGTACAGCAGCAGGTACTGCAAGTATTGGCAATAGAGTATGGTACGATATAGATAACAATGGTAAGCAAGATGCAGGAGAGCTAGGTGTAAATAATGTAAAAGTAACGTTGCTAGATGGAATGGGTGCTGTGGTAAATGTACCGGGTACAGCAATACCATACGTTATTTATACGAATGCTTTAGGAGAGTATAATTTTACAGGATTACCAGCAGGAGATTATGCAGTAAGGTTTAGCAATTTGCCTACAGGCTTTACATCTAGCAATGCAAATGCAGCAGGTGTAGATGATGCACAAGATGCTGATGCAAGTTTTGCAGGAGCAGCTGTAACAGCTACTACTACTGCCACTACAGGGTTATATACTTTACAAATAGGTGAAGACAATACTACAGTAGATATGGGTATAGTACCAGCAGTAGGCACAAACAGTTTAGGTAATTTTGTATGGAATGATGTAGATATTGATGGCATTCAAGGTATGAATGAATTAGGTGTGCAAGGTGTTACCGTTACATTATACAACAACGGTGCAGATGCTGCAGCAGGTACGCTAGATGATGTTATTGTAGCTGTAACAACAACAAACAATAATGGAGCTTATATATTTGTAGGGTTACCAGATGGTAATTATAATGTAAGTTTTACAAATTTACCAGCAGGTTTTTCTTACACAGATAAAAATAAAGTAGGAAGTACAAATGCCGATGGTAGTGATGCAAGTGCAATAAGTGGTAGAACAACTACGTATGCTTTAGACCCTACAAGTTTATCTGCTACTAGTATTTTTGACCCTACGGTAGATGGTGGTATTATTTCTGCAAGAGCATCCTTGGGTAATTATGTATGGATAGATAATAACGGAGATGGCATACAAGATGCAGCAGAAAAAGGAGTGAGTGGTGTTACTGTAATATTGTATGCTGCAGATGGTGTAACTATTGAAGCAAGTACAATTACAGACGCCGATGGTAAATATTTCTTCGGAAATTTATTACCAGCAACTTATATTGTTGGCTTTAGTACACTACCAAGTGGCTTAGTATTTACCACACAAAATACGCCTGGCGATAATAGTGATAATACAAACAGTGATGCAATACCAGCAACAGGAAAAACTGCTGCAATTGTATTATCTGCTGGCGAAACAGACTTAACTATTGATGCAGGACTAACACCAGTAAAAGATGCAAGTGTAGGTAACTTAGTGTGGAACGATAAAAATGGTAATGGTGTACAAGATGCAAACGAACCAGGTGTACCAGGTATATTGGTTACATTATTTGATGCTACTACAAACTTGCCTTTAGGTACTGCAATTACAGATGGTAACGGAAATTATTTAATAGATAAAATAGCTGCAGCCATTGCTGGTACAAGTTATTATATTGAATTTACTAATTTGCCAGCTACCGCTACATTTACTACAAGAACGGATAATGTAACAGTAGCAGATGCCTCTTTAGGGAGTGATCCAAACTCTTCTACAGGCAGAACATCAAACTTTACTTTAGTGCCAGGCCAATATTTAGAAACTGTAGATGCAGGTATTTTAAATGTACAATTGTTACCCATTAAGTTTGCCAGCTTTACAGCTTTACCAAAAGGTAGCCAAGTAGCTATAGCATGGGAAGTAATTGTACAACAAGATGTAATAAATTACGAAGTACAAACATCAACAGATGGTAGAATGTTTAGCACAATAGCTACACAAGCCAACAATGGCAACTTAACAGGAAGCTATACAGCAACTCATTCAACACCAGTATCTGGCATAAACTATTACAGAATAAAAGTAACAGAGAAAGACGGAAGTGTAAGTTATAGTGAGGTGCGTAAAGTAACGTTTGGTAAAGGTGGAGCAGTAGTATTATATCCAAACCCAGCAAATGCAGGTGTAGTGAATATAACACTTACAGGTAGTATGACGGGCAAGGCAGCAACAGTAACTATTATGACAATGGATGGTAAGGTAGTAAGCACACAAGCTTTAAGCAAAACCAACCAAACCGAGCAAGTAAACATCAGTAACTTAGCAAGTGGTAATTATATAGTTAGCATAGCTACAGCTACTGAGGTAATAAATACAAAATTGCAAGTGATTAAATAATCACATAAGCAAAAACATATAAGGGCGTAGTTACAGCAATGTGATTACGTCCTTTTTGTATATTGATATTTTTAAAACATAGTAAATGATAAAGAACTTTGGCCTGTATAAAAATAATTTCATTATTTAAATTTGATTATTTTTATAGTTTACTAAAATTTACAATATATTATTTTGAAGTAGAAGTAGATGGGTTGATTATTTTAACAACCAAACAAATAGTATAAATAAAGTTATTTTAAAAAATGGCAATTGCATTATAGAGTGAAAATAGAGAACAAAGTTTTTAATATCAAACTGGGTGTAATTGGATAGAAGTTAAACATTTTTTTATTTGATGAGACTATACCGGTAAAAATAAAAATTTGAAACACACTAATTCTGTATACTTTTCCTCCCTTTTTTAAAATATCTTTGCTATGAACTGAAATAAGAAGGTATGGATATAAATTTTAATGAGAACAAGCAACATACGCTTGCTACTGCTGCAAAAGTTTCTGGAACAGGCTTGCATACAGGTGTTCTAGCAGATATGATCCTAAACCCTGCCCCTATAAACTTTGGTTATCAATTTCAACGTACAGATTTGGAGGGTACTGCTGCTATAAAAGCAGACTGCGACTTGGTTACAGATACTAGCCGTGGTACAACTTTAGAAAAAGGAGATGTGAAAATTTCTACTGTGGAGCATGTACTTGCTGCATTGGTAGGTATGGGTGTGGATAATTGTTTGATAGAAGTAAGTGGTCCTGAAATTCCTATAATGGATGGAAGTAGTAAACCTTTTACAGATATAATTGCTACTGCTGGGATTGAAGAACAAGCGGCAGAAAAAATTTGGTACAGTATAGAGGAGCCTATTTCATTTTATGATGAAGAAAAAAATGCAGAATTTACTGCCGTACCAGCAAATGAATATCGAATTACAACTTTAATAGATTTTAACTCTCCAGTACTAGGTACTCAGCATGCAGATTTAAAACATATAAACGAGTTTAATAAAGAAATTGCCCCTTGCCGTACTTTTTGTTTTTTGCATGAGCTTGAAGCCTTGCTTGAGCATAATCTAGTAAAAGGTGGTGATATTAACAATGCTATTGTGGTGGTAGATAAACCCATTTTGCCAGATGAAATGGCAAGGCTTGCAAAGGCATTTAACAGAGAAAATATTGAAGTGGTAAAGGAAGGATATCTTAATAATTTAGAGCTTCGTTTTAACAATGAACCTGCTCGTCATAAATTATTAGATGTGGTGGGTGATTTAGCGCTTAGCGGTTACCCAATGAAAGCCCATATTATGGCCAATAGACCAGGGCACAGTAGTAATGTGGCTTTAGCAAAAATGCTTAAACAACATTTTAAAAAAGCCAGCAAAAATATAAATGTGCCGCACTATGATCCATCAACAGCAACTCTTTTATCGCTGGAGCAAATAGAAAATATTTTACCTCATCGTTTTCCATTTTTATTTGTAGATAAAGTTATCAAGCTAAATGAAAGAGAAGTTATAGGAATTAAAAATGTAACCTACAATGAATTTTTCTTTCAAGGGCATTTTCCAGGTAACCCAGTAATGCCTGGTGTTTTACAAATAGAAGCATTAGCACAAACAGGCGGTATACTTTGTATAAAATCTCAACCAGAAGGGCAATATGATACCTACTTTTTAAAGATAGATAACTGTAAATTTAAAGTAAAAGTAGTGCCAGGCGATACCATGATTTTAAAAATGGAATTAATAGAACCTATAAGAAGAGGTATTTGTATAATGAAAGGCAGCGTTTATGTAGGTAATAAACTCTGTACAGAAGGAGAATTTACGGCACAGATTGTAAAGCGGAGTTAACCTCACCTTTCCTCTCCACAAGTGGAGAGGGAAAAGTAGAAGATTGAAGCGGAGATTATGGTTTACTTTTTTAATTTTTAAAAACTCGATTTTAAATATTTGCACAATTGCACATTTGCATTTTTGCATATTAGCATTTTATATGATACACCCACACACATACATACACCCAAACGCAAAGCTTGCTACCAATGTAAAAGTAGATCCGTTTAGTGTAATACACCCCAATGTAGAAATTGGCGAAGGCACATGGATAGGCAGCAATGTAACCATTATGGATGGTGCAAGAATAGGCAGTAATTGTAGAATTTTTCCTGGAGCAGTTATATCTGCTATACCGCAAGATTTAAAATATGGTGGCGAAGAAACTACTGTAGAAATAGGCGATAATACTACCATAAGAGAGTTTGTTACAATTAATAGAGGCAGCAAAGCTACTTGGACAACCAAGGTAGGAAACAACTGTTTGATAATGGCTTACTGCCACATTGCACATGATTGTGTAGTAGGTAACAATTGTATAATGAGCAACAATACCCAACTTGCAGGGCACGTGGAGCTAGGTGATTTTTCTATATTAGGTGGAATGTGTGCAGTGCATCAATTTGTAAAAGTGGGGCAACATGTAATTGTAAGCGGTGGTTCACTTATAAGAAAAGATGTACCACCATTTATAAAAGCAGGGCATGAGCCTATTAGCTATGCAGGTGTAAACTCTGTAGGTTTAAAACGCAGGGGATATTCTTTAGAAAGCATAAATGATATCTTAAATATTTATCGCATTATTTATAGTAAAGGTTTAAATACTACCCAAGCATTAAATTTTATAGAAGAAGAATTGCCTGCTACAAATGAAAGAGATGAAATTGTAACTTTTATAAGAGATAGTGGAAGGGGAATTATAAAGCGCTTTACAAAAGGAGCTTCGGAGGATTAACTATAATTATTTCAATCTGTGTAAATAAAATAAATCTGCGAGTAATAACTACATGAACATTTCTTTACAAATAGAATTAATAATTGTGATCGAAACTCATTTAAAAAAATATAATTCTTAAAAAATCAGCATAAATCATTTAAATCTGCGAGCTTTAAAAATGAACATTTCTCTACACAATACTGGTAAGCGTTTTAATAGAGAATGGATATTTAGACATTTTAATTACGAATTTATACAAGGTAAAACCTACGCCATTACTGGCTCTAATGGTTCTGGAAAATCTACTTTGTTACAAATAATTGCAGGAGCTACATTACACAGCGAAGGAGAAATCAGTTGGCAAGAGGCAGAGGGCAGTGGGCAAGGAGCAGTGGGCAATATGCAATCGGCAACAGATAACAGACAGGAGATTACAAAAAAAGAACAACAAACAGAAAACAACAAACAACGAACAACAAACAACAAATCAAACGAGAAACGAGAAACAAGAAACGAAAATAACGATACAGCCTACCAACAAATATCCATAGCTGCACCCTATTTAGATTTGATAGAAGAAATGACTGGTAAAGAATTTTTACAATTTCACACTTCTTTTAAAACACTTACAAAACCTTTTGCAGAAATACTTACTACAGTTGGTTTAGATAAAGCTGCCAACAAACAAATACGATATTATAGTAGTGGAATGAAACAACGATTAAAATTAGCCCAAGCTTTTTTTAGTAATACTTCTGTTTTATTGTTAGATGAACCTACTACCAATTTAGATGATGATGGCATTGCTATTTATAAAAAACTATGGACAGAAAATACCCCAAACCGTTTGGTTATTGTGAGCAGTAATGATAAAAATGAATATAGCAATTGCGAAGAAGTAATTGCAATTGGAGCCTTTAAATAATTTTTTCATTTTCATGTTATTCTTTAGCTAGTTAGTACATTTATATTATGCACAATTTCATTTACTTTTTTGATAGATAAACTTGTAACAATTTCTTCTTCAACCCCTGATTTTAATTTCAAAAAAACAGAAGTAGTCCTTGTGTTTTTAGTCCTCCCACTATTAAAATACATTGATAATAAAAGGGCTAACCCAATTTCTAAGTTTGTAGACGATGGCTTTTTTTCTACGTAAGCTTTTGCAATTGTATTTATAAAAATTTCTTTAAAAGTTGAATTTTGTAAATACGATATAACGCTATTTGTTTTTTGCGTTATTCTATCTTCATGTAGCGTAATTTCTTCTTCGCCACAAAGTATAAAAATAAATATGGCAATAATGCCCAATAAAATAAATACAAAATGGTTTTCTTCATACATGTAAACACAAAAGACCAATAATGCAAGGCAGGCCACTCTTAAAATTAAATAAAATATAAAAGCAATAGTTGAAGTAGCTGTGTATAGTTTTTTTGTATGCATTGTATAAAAAAACAACCAATCTTTTTGTTAGATTGGTTGTAAAAATAAATATTTAAAAAGTAGTTATCTCAACTTTATCATTGTTCTCACTTGTTGTGTAGCACCGTTTTGAAACCTTGCATAGTAAGTGCCATTAGGCAAGTGTGCTGCATCAAAAGGTATAGATTGTTTTGTTGAAACACCTACTGGATAATCTTTGTCCAACAGTGTAGTTAGCATTCGCCCTGTGCTATCCATAATTTGTATAAGTGTATGCCCTCCCTCTGTTACAAACTCAATAGTAGTTTTATTTTGAAACGGATTTGGATAATTTGAAATTAATGTACTACCAGATAAATTTGGTGTAGTATTATCGCAAACACCGCCTCTTATAAGTGGTAAATCTTGCAACGTATTATTTATATTTTGAGGAAATAAAGTTGATACAGTTGTCTTGGGTATACAAAACCATTTTTCTAAAATAGTAGCATACACACTTCTAAAATCGTACTGCATGGGCACATTATCGTTTACCGTTGCTACCGCTTGTATGGTAGGATTATCTCCTAACACACCGCCTTGCACTGGCTTGCCAAAAACAAACATAGGTGCTGCTGCTCCATGATCTGTACCTACACTGCTATTGCTTTTTACACGTCTACCAAATTCACTAAACGTCATACCTACAACCCTATCTTCTATTCCTAAAAATTTTAAATCATCTTGAAATGCTTTAATAGCATCACTTAATCTGCCAAGTAATAAAGCATGGCTACCAACAGTAGTATCGGTAGTAGTGGTTTGTAAGCTATGCGTATCATACCCACCCGTACTTACCATGTATACTTTTGTTTTTAATCCTCCTTTTACTAGCCTTGCTACTATCTTAAGTTGATCTGCCAAACTATTGTTTGCAGGGTAAGGATTTTGCACCGTTACTTTAGCAGCAGCGGCACTTATTACACTTGCATACTGCTGTGTTTGCTTTGCTACATTACGTACAAAGCTCAATTCTTTACCTGATTTTGTAGCTGGCACAGGGTCGCTGGTGCCATTTATAAGTTGATAAAAAGAAGTAGCACTGGTAATACTCATTGCAAGATTTACTGTAGGCCCCTGTGTTGTAAGTGCTGCGGAAGATCCTATTTGTATTGCTAAGGGGTCTTTCATTGTAATGTTAGGATAACCATTAGGGTAATTGGGAAATTCGTTGTTTAAATACCTGCCTGCCCATCCTGTATATACTTCTTGATTGCTATTGCTAGAGGTCATCCAAATATCTGTAGCTCTAAAATGAGAAAAATTGGGCTGTGGATAGCCCACTGCTTGTATTACTTTTAATTTAGTTTCATTATACATGGTTTGCATACCCGTCATACTTGGATGCAAACCTGTTTTATCGTAGCCATTTAGTTTTAAGATTTTATTTTCTGGTATAGCAATGTTTGTACGTGCAGCATTATACAAAGCATGTGTACTTATTGGTATTACCATGTTAAGCCCATCGTTACCACCGCTCAATTGTATTATCACCAATACATGATCAGTATTTACATCGCTGCCTATAAGGGCCTGCACCAAAGGAGAGTCTTGCCCTAGCGCCTTTACAGCGTAGCCACTGAGCAATGCTGGTATGGTAACCGCTGCTGATTTACCTAAAAATTCTCTACGTTTCATATTTTAATTTTTAATAAAACCAAAAAGTATTTTTCTGCTTCGCAATTTTTTTGCCACAGTTTTTTTGCTAAAGATGCACAGTTTTTATTTTGCTTTGCAAAAATTTTTGCCGTCAAGGCAGGATATAGTTTTGCTTCGCACAACTTGTACCTTGAACTTTGAACCTTGAACTTATTTCAACACTTCAAACAATTTTCAACAACCTTCAACTTCTTTTTCAACTCAACTGGTATTCACTCAAATTCATCAAATACCTAAATAAATCTTTCAATCGAGTATTTACAATATTTAAATTTGCTGTTGTTGGGTTTGCATTGTATGCTGCCCAAGCATTTGTCCAATAATAATCATACTGCTGGTTGCTAAGCAGCAATTGTGTTTTTGTTTGTTGCTTTACCTGTGGCGAAATGCCTAACCTGTACATAAAAGTAAGCGCTTCATCTACCAAGTCGTTAGGATTACCACTGTTAAAAAATGTACGTGCAAAAGCTACAAAATCAAATTGCATTTTAAAGCCATTTCTGGTATAACCAGTGTTGGTCATTATATCTGTAAATTGATTACGCTTGGGCAATGTATCTGCAGTAATCCATACTTCATGATAGGTCGGTTCTTGATAATATGCAGGCATGCCAGCTACATTTGGGGGGTCGTGCAAGTTTAAACCCATATTTACCATCCAACTGTAAAGGGTGTTCCAATGCCCATAACTAGTATCCCAGTCTGTAGCTAAAGGCATTGCTACATTAAACTCTCTTATGCTACCTATTACAATATCGGCAGGTGTTTTTATTACACAGCCTTGGTTGGCTACATCAAAAAAATGTTCACTTTTAAATAAAGCTGATAACACAGGTTTTATATCGTAGTTGCTATTTCTAAAAATATCTGCTAAAGGGGTAATTACATTTGTTTCTGTATTTGCATCAATATCATAATATACAAACCATCTGTAAAATTTACGTACAATATATTTTGCTACTTCTTGTTGTGCAAAAATCATGTTTATTAAATCTGTCAATTCTAAATCTCCTGCAGTAGCACCTGTACGACCAGTAATAACGGTATTGTTGTAAAAAGAAGAAAATTGTTTGTTTACCGTACTATGCCTATTAGCTGTAAAAATAGTTTGATAAGTAGTGCCATTTACTTGCCAGCCTGTAAGTACTTTTGCGGCTTCTTTTACATCTGCTTCAGTGTATTTACTATCGGGGCCTTTGCCAAGTGAAAATAGTTCTTGTAATTCTCTTCCATAATTTTCATCGGGGGCAGTGGCAGTATTTAGGTAGCCATTTAAGTAACGAAGCATGGCCATATCTTTAGTAATAGTTTGCACCAATTGCTTAAAATTGCCTAAGCAAAATTGGCGAATTAGTTCATGCTGCTTATAAACCCAATTTGCATTACCTATATCTGTACTTTCATTTCCAAAATGATCTATCCAAAAGAAAATCATTTTTTCTCTTATGCTTCTATCTTGATTTATGAGAACCCCTGTCCACCATTTTTTATAAGATGCTCTGCGTTGGCTTTGTACAGTACCATCGTTGTTAATATCATTTACCCAAGTAGTGCCTTGTAAAACACTGGTATCTGGCACAGTGCCTAGTGTAGTAGTAGTTACATACTCTTTTAAAGGAGGAGTAGGTGAGGCGGCAGTTGGTGTCAATAACTCATCTACTGTTTGGTTTAAAGTACGTGTAGCAAAATAATCTACATCCGTTTTTTTTGCACCAAACATGGTACGTTTTAATAAATGTATAATTTCATTTTTGCCCCATGTGCCTGTGTATGGGTTTATTCCGCTAAGCGTTCTTGTAGGAATAACGGTTGGTGATGTTACTGTTTTATTTGTTTTATGTGCAGTAAGAAAATCTCTTCTATCCATGAGTATTGGTTTGGATGTGAGGTATAATATTCTTTTAAACTTTGGTTACTTAAATTAAGTAAAGGTAAATTAACTATTTTTTTGGATTTAACCAATTTTTATGCATAAATACCTTTATTGCTTTTGAAATTATTACATATTGCTTATTTAAAGTAATTCATTTTAGTATACTTTTAGCGGAGTGAATTTTTGTAAATATTTTCGTTTGTTGATTGTTACATTACAACGAAATAATTGATTTTAATAGCATTTATTTTAAGAAAAAGAATTTATTAAACCATTTAACTTTGTAAAAAAATGAGTATAAAAAAAAACTTGACATTAGGGGGTAATTTGTTTACTATAGGTTTATTGGAAAATGAAGATATGCCCGCATTGTATCCACTCATTGAAGCGCTAAACCCTGGCATGCAACAAAGCCTATTTGAAGAAAGATTAGCAGAAATGCAAGCAAATAAATTTAATTGTATAGGTGTATGGCTAGATGATAAACTGATAGCATGCTGTGGGTTTTGGATATTAATAAAATTTTATAATGGCAGACATGTAGAACCAGATAATGTAGCAGTACTTTCTGATTATAGAAATTTTGGACTTGGACAAATAATGATGGATTTTTTGCATGAGCATGCAAGAAGCCTTGGCTGCACGGTAAGTGAATTAAACGCTTATGTGAGCAACAACAAAGCACATAAATTTTATTTTAAAGATGATTACAAAATATTGGGATTTCATTTTAGAAAAGAGTTGTAGTGCAAAATGCAATCTACGCTTGGGTAAAAGTTGAGAAAAGATTTTCTGATGAAGAGCGGCGGGATGGGCAGTAGTAGCTGCCGCAACTAATACACTACAAATTATATAGCCACTTTAATGCGGCACTACTACAGACAGCCCTTACCAATGCTGCCAAAAGTAATTTCGCTCACCGCCAAAGCCCTTTACTACTCATTTATCTTTATATTTGCAGCCTCAAAAATAGATACATGTTTAATAAAAGAACAAAGATAAAATCGCTATTGGAAAGTGATAAAGTAGATTACGATGCCACGGTAATGGGCTGGGTGCGTACGTTTAGAAACAACCAATTTATTGCCTTAAACGATGGTAGTACCAATAATAATATACAGGTAATGGCAGAGCTTGGTAGCTTGAGCGATGAAACGATGAAACGCATAACCACAGGGGCTTGTATAAAAGCTACGGGGCAAGTAATTGCTTCATTGGGCAAGGGGCAAAAGTATGAATTGAAGGCAACGACTATAGAAATATTAGGCGATAGTGATGCGGAAAAATTTCCACTGCAACCCAAAAAACATAGCTTAGAATTTTTGCGTGAGCAAGCACATTTGCGTATGCGTACAAATACTTTTGGTGCTATATTTAGAGTGCGCCATAGCCTTGCTTATGCCATACATAAATTTTATAATGATAGGGGTTTTGTGTACATGCATACGCCCATTATTACAGGTAGTGATGCAGAGGGCGCTGGCGAAATGTTTAAAGTAACCACATTGCCATTGGATGGTACTGCCCCACGCAATGATGATGGTAGCATAAACTATAAAGAAGATTTTTTTGGCAAGAGTACCAACCTTACCGTAAGTGGACAATTGGAAGGCGAATTGGCTGCAATGGCGTTTAGCGATATCTATACTTTTGGGCCAACTTTTAGAGCGGAGAATAGTAATACAACCCGCCACCTTGCTGAGTTTTGGATGATAGAACCCGAAGTAGCGTTTAATGATTTGGAAGATAACATGAACCTTGCGGAAGATTTTATTAAGTATATTATTCATTATGCAATGGAGCATAATGCAGATGATTTGGCTTTTCTTGCACAAAGATTAGAGGATGAAGAAAAACAAAAGCCTACCAACGAACGCAGCGATATGGGCTTGCTAGAAAAATTAAATTTTGTAGTGGACAATGATTTTGAAAGATTGACTTACACAGAAGCCATTAGTATTTTAAGAGAAAGCAATCACAACAAGAAAAAGAAATTTCAATATTTAATAGATGCTTGGGGTGCAGATTTGCAAAGTGAGCATGAGCGTTATTTGGTAGAAAAACATTTTAAAAAACCGGTGATACTTACGGATTATCCTAAAGAAATAAAATCGTTTTACATGCGCCAAAATGATGATGGTAAAACAGTAGCAGCCATGGATATATTGGTGCCAGGTATTGGTGAAATGGTGGGTGGTAGCCAAAGAGAAGAACGATTGGATAAGCTAGTACAGCGTATGAATGAAATGCATATTCCTACCGAAGAAATGGATTTTTATTTAGATATTCGTCGCTTTGGTGCTTGCCCGCATGCAGGCTTTGGGCTTGGCTTTGAGCGTTTAATTTTATTTGTAACAGGTATGACAAATATTAGAGATGTAATTCCTTTTCCGAGGTATCCGAAGAGTGCGGCGTTTTAAGGGTTTTGCATCACCCTAAAGCGAAACTTACTAATAATTAAATCCATTACCTTTACACAACTATTAAATATGAAGACTATTTCTACGTTATGGATGAATTCTTCCCAAAAATTATTTGGCGATGGTTGGGTGAACAACGAATTGATGATAATGAAAGCATTGACAAACCAACAGAGCAAGCTGCCTATATCTGTGGAGAAAGCCAAGCAGCAAGTAGAACTACTAAATGTTCAGAGCCAATCAATCGTAAAGAAAGGGCAAAATTTAATGAAATAGTAAGACCATTTGAGGAAAGAGAATTAAAGTTATGGGCTCAGAAAAATGGGTATTGGATTAGTGAGCAAGACTTTATTCAAAAATACTCGAATCGAAAAATTGGAGCAGGGGCGGAACAATAAGTTTATCTTCACGAAAATGGTTTTGAAGTTGTAAAAGCTAATACAGGAACTTATCACGGTAATTGGTTAGAATTTTTCAATCGCTTACTTTGTCATGCTATACTTTTCCCTACTACAAAATACAAGACTATTGGATTTACATAGATAAATGAAGTTTTTACAGTAATTATTCAACAACAATTTGCAATACTTACAGAAGGAGCGTCGAGAGTGATTGTAGAACAATATCTTAATCTTCATGGATTTAAAAGAATGAAAAATGATGATTATTATAACTCCGAATTAGGAATAATACTAGAAGATTTACATGACGAAAATGTATTTTTATTAGAAGGACAATTACTATTCATTGACCCAGTAATTTATTTTGAAACTATTGAAATGGGTCTTGCAGTAAATATACTATTTAGATTTCCATTTGCTTAAAATATTGAACAACAAAATGGCAGAGCGAACGCACTGCACAACAAGAAAATTATAATTTTTCTAGAATCATATCTTCCAATTGAGCCTCTGTAAAAGTTATGGTGTTCGTTCCTGCATTTACTTCAGCTAAGCATTTTTCCAAACGAGCAAGATGTGCGTGAGGTGGTTCTGTTTGTAGTAAATTAAAATCTTCGGGTACAGACACAGAAATTTGTAATTGCTTACGATGGCTAAAAAGTTTTTTG
Organism: Ferruginibacter sp.; assembly: GCA_043770525.1. Taxonomy (GTDB): domain Bacteria; phylum Bacteroidota; class Bacteroidia; order Chitinophagales; family Chitinophagaceae; genus Ferruginibacter. The sequence continues at coordinate 3,959 of JAYVID010000126.1, read as the reverse complement.
AGGGATGTCAAAAAGTTATTATCAAGTTCTGCTTCTGATATAAGAAATGTAGTTTCCATTGTAAATTATTTAGCCATACAAATATAATAATTTCTAAAGCAATATAGAATTATTCATAAAACTTCACATCTTTTTATCTTTCTCCTTTACTCTAACTAAATTTGCAACCTAAACATTTATTTTTTGCAGGATATTATTCAATTATTGCCCGATAACATTGCCAACCAAATAGCGGCAGGCGAAGTGATACAGCGCCCCGCTAGTGCGGTAAAGGAATTGTTGGAAAATGCAGTAGATGCAGGTGCTACTGAAATAAAACTGATTGTAAACGATGCTGGTAAAGCATTGATACAAGTTATTGATAATGGCAAAGGCATGAGCGAAACAGATGCTCGTATGGCTTTTGAAAGGCATGCTACTTCAAAAATTCAGAGTATAGATGATTTGTTTCGCATAAAAACCATGGGCTTTCGTGGAGAGGCACTGGCAAGTATAGCAGCCGTAGCACAGGTAGAATTAAAAACAAAAAGGGATGAAGACGAGGCCGGTGTTTATATAGAAATAGAAAACAGTGTTGTAAAAAAACAGGAGCCAATTGCAGTTGCTACAGGTACAAGCATAGCCATGAAAAATTTATTTTTTAATGTGCCTGCTCGTAGAAATTTTTTAAAAAGCAATCCTTCAGAGTTGCGCCATATTATAGATGAATTTATAAGAGTGGCCATGGCTTTTCCTGAAATATTTTTTTCGCTTAATTCTAATGGCCAAGAAGTTTTTCATTTAGAAAAAGGAACACTCAAGCAACGCATTGTACAAATACTCGGTAGCAACTACAATGCAAAACTGGTAAGTGTACAAGAGCGTACAGATTATTTAGATATACTTGGCTTTGTAGGCAAGCCAGAAACAGCAAAGAAAACCAGGGGAGATCAATACTTTTTTGTGAACAATCGTTTTATAAAAAGTGCTTACCTCAATCATGCAGTGATGAGTGCTTTTGCAGAAATGATACCGAAAGATAGTTTTCCGATGTATGCTTTGTTTATAGATTTAGACCCTGCACAGTTGGATATAAACGTACACCCTACCAAACAAGAAATAAAATTTGAAGATGAAAAAATAGTGTATGCTTTTGTGCAAAGTGCCGTAAAGCATGCTCTTGCTCAGTTTAGCATTACACCAACGCTTGATTTTGAATTGGATGCTAACATACAAAACTTAGATGCTGTAAATAAACCGATGACCGAACAACATCGTTCTTCTGCATCGTCATCACAATTATTTCAAACATTTACACAAAAAAACCAAGCGCATTTTGTAGAAAAGAAAAGTGAGCTTGGGCATTGGAAAGATTTTTATGAAAAGCCAGAGCATGGCATAGAAAATAATTATTCTAATACGCTAGCACAATCGCCCGTGTTTGAAAAAGCAATTACACCAAATGAAAAGCCGGAAGAACACAGCGCATTAATGCAATTGCACAATGCCTACATAGTTGTACAAAATGACAAAGGCTATTTACTCATAAACCAGCAAAACGCACACGAAAGAATTTTGTATGAGCGCTTTGCTCAGGCTATTTCTGGTAAAGTCATTGCTACACAACAAAGCCTTTTTCCAACTACAATAGAACTAGCACCAGCAGATACGGTAATGCTTACAGAATTGTTGCCAGATTTAGAATTATTGGGATACAAGCTAGAGCCTTTTGGTAATAATACTTTTGTAGTGCAAGGCACACCCGCCGATGTAAGCCAAGCAAACGAAACAAATGCTATAGAAAAATTAATAGAGCAATACAAACATTTTAGTACCGATATTAAATTTTCTAAAAGAGAAAAATTATTACGCTCTTTGGCACTTCAACAATCTATAAAAACAGGTACAGTATTATCAGAAAAAGAAATGAAAAACCTTACCGAAGAATTGTTTGCTTGTGATACACCCAATGCTACACCAACGGGTAAACCGACTTATATGAGTTTTAAAAAAGAAGAAATGGATAGAATGTTTGGGAGGTAGAGCCTCCCTAAATCTTCCGAAAAGTCGGAACAGGCTCTCTACAGGAGGGACTTTTGAACTTCATAATTTTTTTGGTTTCTTGTATAAGTATATGCTTTGCTTTTAAAAATAACAATGGCTGTTCAATTTTTGAACAGCCATAATTCTATAAATAATTCACTAGGCTTCTAAGACCTATATTTTGTGAGGCCTATTGTTTTATAAAAGCTGCATAACAAGCTTGACCACCATACAATACTCTTAAAGTATAAATGCCAGCGGGCAAATTAGCAACATTTACACTTACTGTATTTAAGCCTACAACTCCTTGTTGTTGAGATTGTGCTACTTGAATATTTGAAGTATTATAAACCCTAGCGTTTATTAATTGTGGTTGTAATAGAGTAACAGCAGCATTAACAACAGATGTTGCAGGATTAGGATATACTTGTAAAATACATACATTGGTACTAGGCATATTTTGGTTTATATAAATTGTTTTACAAACATTTTTTATACAACCATTAGCATACGTTACCCTTACACATACATTATAGTAACCAGAATCTAAGAACATGTAAGTAGGATTATTACTATTAATTACCACAGGTACTTGAGTGGCTGTGCTTGGTATTTTAGTAATTGTCCATTGTTGGCTTGTGCTTGTTGTATTTGAAACAGCTGTAAATTTTATTCTATTTGGCACCAATGAATCTCTTACATCAGTAATAGACAGCGTAATATTATTACAATTAATAGTAGGTAATATTTGAATTGTATTGCAAGTAGTAGATGCACAATTATTGTTTTTGTATGCAGTAAGACATGCTGTGTATGTGCCAGCAGTAGTGTAAGTATGCGTTGCATTTGCTCCTTGAGCGCCAGTGCCATCGCCAAATGCCCATGTGTATTGAACACCAGTAGCTACAAAAGTAGGAGCAAATGTTACTGTATTATTTGTGCGAATAAATGTATAACTAGACAACTGAGTACAAGTAGGAACTGGTACTGTAATAGTAACAGAATCGCATTTGTAACTAATACAATTACCATTTTGTATACGTAGGCAAACATAGTATCTACCAGGTTGTGCGTATAAATGAGTAGCATTCCATGATGTAGCAGAAGTCCCATCTCCAAATGTCCAAAGTGCTGTAACTACTGTATTAGGAGTAGAGGTAGTATTGGTGAAAATGATATTCTTATAATTTGTAGAATCTACACGCCATGTGTAATTTGCAGCAATATTACAAACCTGTGCAACAATTATTGTGTAACATTTTTCTTTGATACAATTTGTAAGTACACCGTTTACCCTTTTTATTATTCTTAAGCAAACATTGTACGTGCCTGTTTGTGTGTATACATGTACTGGGTTTAATTGATTAGATGTTTTGCCATCTCCAAATGTCCAACGAATAGAATCTGCTGAAGCTACTGGTGTAGATGTATTTATAAAATGAATGGTATTTGCAGCTACATTTGGTAAGCTATCTCTATACCAAGTAAAGTTAGTAACCAATGTACACGGAGTAGGAATGCTAACTACTATTGTTTTGCAAAATTCTCTAATACAAGGTACAGTGCCTGCAATATTGTTATTTTTCTTAATTTTTAAACAAACTATATAAGTGCCTGAAGTAGAAAAACCATGACTAGGACTGAAACTATTTGAAAAAGTACCATCTCCAAAGTTCCAAATTATAGAATCTCCAGAAGCAAATCCTGTACTTTGATTAGTAAAATAAATAGTATCTGTAGAAAAAGTATTTACTACTGATGTAAAATATACTTGAAGATTACATGGATTTACAAAAGGAGCTATTACAATTGTATAACATTTTTCTTTTACACAAGTAGTAAGTGTACCATTTGCATTTCTTTTAATAATTCTTAAACATACGGTATAAGTACCAGGCTGTGCATAAGTATGATTCGGATTTACTTGATTGGAAAAA
>JAYVID010000125.1:0-14604 GCA_043770525.1 Ferruginibacter sp. | reverse complement strand
TGGGACTCGAACCCAGGGCCCATACATTAAAAGTGTATTGCTCTACCAACTGAGCTACCAATTCTTCCATTCCCTTCTTTCGTTGGGAGTGCAAAAATAAGGGCAAAATAGTATTTAGGCAAACTTTTTTGCTTTTTTTTATAATAAGTTTCAATATTTTTTTAAAAGACAATAGGGTAAAGACTTGTAGCGTTTTATATTATCATGAGGCCACAACCTCTTACATCACTATTTTCCATTCTTCCCGTTATTTCAAAGTTTTTATTGCTATATAATTTGCCCAAATCATCAGTTGCTATAAAAGAACAACTATACAAATTTGCCAAATCAATAATGTTAATTGCACCCGTTTTGCTTTTCATTTTTTCAGTGTTATAAGAATATATTTCAAAAGGATCATCTTCACTTCTTATTAATATTTGTTTATGTGGTGGGCAAATAAAAATACCATTTTCTTTAGAGTATGATTGTGATAATAATTCTGTCATTCCATATTCTGAATGTATATTCTTTACACCTAGCTTATCTTTTAAAATAGCATGTACTTGTTTTCTTGATAATTCTTCTCTTCTCCCTTTCATACCTCCTGTTTCCATAATAATAGTATGGGATAAACTTAATTTTTGGGTTTCTGCAAAATCTAATAATGCATAAGTAACACCAATAAGTATAGTAGGTTGTTGGTTGGATTCATTTTCTAGCAATACATTTTTTAATTTTTCAAAATCATATAAATAAAAACCACTGTTTTTATGATTGCTTTTTTTTATTAAATCATCTACCATATAAACGAGTGATGATCCTTTTCTTTCAAGGTAGGAGGGTAGTAAGCCAATGATGCAATAATCTGTTTCATTGCCATAAAAATGCCTAAATGTTTGTAAGTAACTTTCCTCATATAAAGAAACGTCTTTTACAAAATGTTTACTGTTAATACTCCCTGTAGTGCCACTGCTTTCAAAAATAACTTCTTCTTTAAATGCCGTTGTTTTCATTTCTTTTGTTTTGAAAAATTGTATAGGTAAAAATGGAATTTTTTCTATATCCTTTATTTTTGAAGGAACAATTTTTAATATGTCACAATAAGTACGATATGTATCATTGTTTTTGTACTGAAAATTAAATACTCGTATAGCTACTTCTTTAAAATCTATATCATTTGTTTTCAATACTTCATTTCTTAATTTTTGCTCCTCCACAGTACTTATTTATATCTTTTTTTAAATAAAAGGCTAATATTTTTACAAAGCTAAAATTTTAAATCGTTTTTACAATTTCAATCGTTAAATTTGAGTATAATTTACAAAATATGCGTTACTTAACAATAGGCTTATTATTAATGGTTGTTATTATTTCATGTAAAAAATCGGATGGTAATAGCGCTCCACAAATTAAGTTTAAATCTGTAATAGAAACTTATTCATCTACCATCCCTGTTGTTAGTCAACCTTTGCCTATACTTACTATTCAAGTATCTGATGATGATGGAGATTTAGGTTTTAAAGATGGAACCGATACTTCGTATATTTATATTAAAAATGTAACAGTTGCTCCTTTTAGAATTGATTCATTTAAATTTCCTAAGGAATTATCATCAATACCAAAAACCAGTTTTAAATCTTATGTAGATGTAGAAATTGATTTAAGTAAATCCAATGGTCCAATAATATATAAACCTTCGGGTAGCAGTTCTAACAGGCGTGATAGTTTGTATTTTGAAGTTTACATTAAAGATTTTAAAAAGAACAAAAGCAATGTAATAAAAACGGATAAGCCATTGGTTTATACAACACCTTAATGCGTATCTTTCATTTTATTTTATCTCATTCTATTTTCATAGCAGTTTGTGCAGTTGCTCTGTGTTTGCAAACAAATATCCTATTGCAAATACCTCATGATTATAATTTGTATAGCTTGGTATTTTTTAGCACAATTTGTAGCTATAATTTCTATTGGTTATTGAGCAAGTTTTATTTTTCTAACAATAAACAATTGCTTGTTTTTATAAAACAAAATAGTTCATACTTTTTGCTCTGCATTTTATCTGGTATTGCTTTGTTGTACTTTTTGTTTCAACAGCCACATTTAATAAAAGTAGTATTGGTTTCTGTAAGCTTAACATTGCTGTATTCATTACCTATATTGCCTTTTAGTATTTTTAAATATTTTAAAAAGTGGGGCTTTTTTAAAACCATTGTTTTGTCTTTTAGTTGGGCTTTTGTAACTACTGTGTTACCTTATACTACTTATCAAAATATTACATTTGCTGTGGAGTTAAAGCAAGCTGTATTATTATTGTTGTTTGTGCGCTTTTGTTTTATGTTGTTGCTTTGTATTTTATTCGATAAAAGAGATACCGCATTAGATAAAATGAATGGGCTACATAGTATGGCTACAGATATTAAGCAGCAGTATCTTCAATATATTTTGCTTGCATTTTTTTGGTTATACATTATTGCTTCTTTGTATTTTTGTTATAAGTATGCAAATAGTTTGCAAGCTACTGCATTCATAAGTATAGGAATTCTTTTCATTATTTTATACTTACAATCTTTAAAAATTAAAGGCTATGTTTTTTATTATTTTGGAGTAGATGGATTAATGCTACTCAGTGGTATTTTTACTTATTTAGCAAGCATCTTATAAACCATAATTTCTCTTAATATCCCTGTCGTTTTCCCTGTTTTTTATGGTTTCTCTTTTATCAAAATTCTTTTTACCTCTTCCAAGCCCAATATCCATTTTGGCAAAGCCCTTTTCGTTTATAAATATTTTAAGCGGTATAATACTGTAACCTTTTTCTTTACTTTTAGCTTCTAGTTTTTTTAGCTCTTTTTTGTTTAATAATAGCTTACGCTCTTGCAGGGGTTCATGGTTGGTATATGTTCCATAAGAGTATTCAGAAATATGCAAACTTTTTACATACAGTTCTCCTCTATCGAAAATGCAATAACTATCATTAAAGCTGGCTTTACCACCTCTTAATGATTTTATTTCTGTGCCTTGCAACACTAGGCCTGCTGTGTATGTAGCCTCAAAAAAATATTCGTAATACGCTTTTTTATTATTTATTTCCACTTCAATATTTTGGTAAAGATAAAAATAAAGCTCCCATTTCTAGGAGCTTTATTTTTTTTAGTTTTTAAACATTATCAGCAAATCTGCCAATTTTTGTTTTAAATCTTTTCTATGTATAATAAAATCTAAAAAACCATGTTCCAACAAAAATTCACTTCTTTGAAATCCTTCGGGTAAATCTCTTTTTATTGTTTCTTTAATGACCCTCGGGCCAGCAAAGCCAATGAGTGCTCCAGGTTCTCCACAAATTACATCACCTAGCATAGCAAACGATGCAGTAGTACCACCAAAAGTAGGGTCAGTACAAAGTGATATGTATGGAATTTTAGCTTCTGCAAGTTGGTGCAATTTGCCAGATGTTTTTGCAAGCTGCATAAGCGAAAATGCACTCTCCATCATTCTAGCACCACCACTTTTATTTATAATCATAAAGGGAATACGATGTTGCATACAATAATCACAGGCCCTGCTTATCTTTTCACCCATCACACTTCCAAGGCTACCGCCTATAAATTCAAAATCCATGCAGGCTACTACAAAATCATGCCCATGTGTTTTACCATAAGCCACGGTAATAGAGTCATGAATATCGGTTTTGGCGTAAGTGTCTAAAAGCCTTTGTCCATAAGGTTTTAAATCCACAAAGCCTAAAGCATCCTTACTTTTTATATTTGCAAAAAGCTCTTCATATTTTCCTTCATCAAATAATATATCAAAATATTCATCGCTACCAATTCTATGATGGTGCTCACACTTAGGGCAAACAAAAATATTTTCTTCGAGTTCGGATACAGTACAAGTATATTTACAAGTAGGGCATTTTTCCCAAAGCCCATCTGGAGCATCTTTTTTATCTTTGGTAGAAGTAAGGATTCCTTTTTTTATTCGTTTAAACCAGCTAGATTTATGGTGTATGCTATCATCCGTTTCTCCAGCTAGACTTGCTTCTAAATCTTCTGATATTTTCATGATAAAAAATTATAAGTTTTGTATTATGCATTTCTGTTTATACAGTTCAAATCTTCAAAAGCCACTTCCAATCTTTTTATAAAACTTTCTTCTCCTTTACGCAACCATACACGTGGGTCATAGTGCTTTTTATTGGGAGAGTCAGCACCATCAGGGTTACCTAGTTGTCCCTGTAAATATCCTTCATTTTTTTTATAATTTTCCAAAATACCCTCCCAAAATGCCCATTGCAAATCAGTATCAATATTCATTTTTATAGCACCATAACTTATAGCTTCTCTTATTTGTGCTTGTGGTGAGCCACTGCCACCATGAAATACAAAATAAACTGGTTTTGGGCTAGTCTTTAATTCACGCTCTATATAATCTTGGCTGTTTTTAAGAATAATTGGTGTAAGCTGTACATTTCCACTTTTGTAAACTCCATGTACATTTCCAAATGCTGCTGCTACTGTAAATAATTTTCCAACTTTGCTTAGTTCCGTATACGAATAGGCTACATGTTCTGGTTGAGTATACAATTTATCATTATCAATATCGCTATTATCCACACCATCTTCTTCGCCACCAGTTACACCAAGTTCTATTTCTATGCCCATACCAAGGGGTTGCATACGTTTAAAAAATGCTACGGAGGTAGCAATATTTTCTTCAATTGGTTCCTCAGATAAATCTAGCATGTGAGAACTAAATAATGGTTGACCTTTTTCTTTATAAAATTGCTCACCAGCATCTATCAATCCGCTTACCCAAGGCAACCATTTTTTTGATGCATGGTCTGTATGTAAAACAACTGGTACTCCATAATATTTTGCTACATTATGAATGTGTAAAGCACCAGATATGCCTCCTGCTATATTTGCTTGTAAATTATCGTTTGGCATAGCCTTGCCTGCAATAAATTGAGCACCACCATTGCTAAATTGTATAATTACAGGTGAGTTTACTTTAGCTGCTGCTTCAAGTGTTGCATTAATTGTATTGGTGCCTATTGTGTTTACCGCAGGCAGTGCAAATTGATTATCTTTTGCATCGTTATAAAGTGCTTCTAAAGCTGCTCCATGTAATATACCAGATCCGTATTTACTCATAATTTGTTTTTTTACAAAAGTAAGGAATGGCATCCTTAAAAGTTCAGCATTATTTTCCTTTATTAATTTGTTTTGCCAATTGATTAAAATAGGGCATGGCATACAACATCCTATTTCCATACCAACTAAACATTTCTCCATCTACTAATAAAATGTAGCTTTTTGGTAAAACTGTTTGCAAAGTTTTAATGTGTTTTTCTTTAAAAGGGTAAGGTTCAGACGATAGTAAAATGATGGGTGGGTTTAACTGTACCATTGTTTCTAAATCAATAATTGGATATCTCTTTTTATTGTTATAAATGTTTTCAAAACCTGCCATTTTCATCATAGCACTTATAAAAGTATCACCACCTATGGTCATATAGGGGTTTTGCCAAATAAGATAAAGTGCTTTGTTTGTTTTTAGAATATTATTTGAAAATGATCTCTTTATTTCAATTATTAAATTATTTGCTAAAATATCTTTTGCAGTGATGATGCCTATATCTTTTATCATATTTAAGGCATCTTCATAATTTTTTACATCTGTCATAAGCACAGGAAAAAGCAAGGCAAGCTCATCTACCTGTGCTTGTACATTTTCTTCTTTGCTACAAATTATTAAAGTTGGTTGTAATAATTTTACTTTTTCAATATCAATATTTTTAGTACCACCAATGTGTTTTTTAGTTTTAAACCAAACGTTTGGGTGTACACAAAATTTAGTTATGCCTATAGTTTCTGTTTCTAATTGTAAGTAATGTAAAAGTTCTGTAATAGAGGGTACCAGCGATAAAATTTTAGTAGGAGATAGCCGTTTAATTTCTTTTATAAACATGCATAAAAGTACAAAAAAAATAAAAAAATAGGCTGCTTCTAAAAAGAAGCAGCCTTAATTCCTTTTAAGACCAATACACACACTGGTTGGTTTTCCTTTCGGTTGGTCAATTACTTGCTTTATTAAGCAGTTAAAACAACTTTTGGTCAGTGTTTTTAGCCATCATCGCTAGGTAAGGAGCATAAGCTAAAAAATAAATGTTCTGGTTTCTTACAGGTTTCAGATTCAAGTTATGCTATCATCGCTTTTGTAAACAAAAGCATAAGCATTTTTTTTTTGCTTTTTCATTTTTTAAAATATAATATAGGAAATATATTTTAAAAGCTATCATCGCTTTTTACAGCATAAGCAGGCTTTATTGGTTTTGGTTTTTCAATCGGTATTAAACGATTTCAAAGCGAAACAAATTTTCAAAAATCAGGGTTGGTTTTTGTGCAACCTTATTTCTTAAAATTCTTACGCAAAGATGCGTTATTAACATTATGTGGAAAAGGGCGTTTATTCTCTATTATTTTAATGAGGTATTTACTGTGTAGTAAGTATACTTACAAAATTTTTTTGTAAGTTATACTTACATCTACAAACGTATTTTTACGTAAAATAAAATATTCATTTGTAAAAAAATACTGCTAGCTTTTTATAAAGCTAGCAGTATCAGATATAAAGTCTTTAAAAAATGCTACGTATTATAGTAAATTTTTATTTAGAAAGGCTTTGGATAATATCATGTCTTGTAACAATATGGTAAGATCCGCTTTCGTCTTTGCTTAATGCTGCTCCATTTTCTTTTGTAATAAAAGTGCTTAATCTTTCTACTGCAGTATCAAAAGCTACCATCGGGTAAGGTTTTTCCATTACAGATGCAATGCTATTGTTTTTTACATCAGCACTATTCAATATTTTGTCAAATAAACCCTGTGCAGATATTGCTCCTACATTTTCTCCAACATCAAACACAGGTATGTTTTCAATATCATATTTTTTCATTAAATCTATAGCTTCCATTACAGTTTGCGTTGGGTTTACAGTTATTAACTTTTGCATTCCTCTTCCACTCACCAAGTCTTTAAAAGTTTTTACATCTAAAAATCCACGTTCCATCATCCATTGGTCATTGTATACTTTTCCTACATATCTACTGCCATGGTCATGAAATATTACCACTACTACATCCTCTTTTTTAAGTTGGTCCTTTAATTGCATCATACCCTGCAAACAGCTGCCACAGCTATATCCTACAAAAATACCTTCTTCTTTTGCAATACGCCTTGCCATTACTGCACCATCCTTATCAGTTACTTTTGTAAATTCATCTATCACACTCATATCATAGTTTTCTGGCACAAAATCTTCTCCAAATCCTTCACTTATATAGGGGTATACTTCTTTTTGATCTAGCTCACCTGTTTCAAAATATTTTTTTAACAAAGAGCCATAGCTATCTATTGCCCATACTTTTATATTAGGATTTTTTTCTTTTAAATATTTACCCGTACCCACAATTGTACCACCTGTGCCAGTTGCCACTACCAAGTGTGTTACTTTTCCTTCTGTTTGTTCCCATATCTCAGGGCCTGTTTGTTCGTAATGTGCTTGCCTATTAGCTAGGTTATCATATTGGTTCACATACCAACTATTGGGTACTTCTGTGGCCAATCTTTTAGAAACTGAGTAGTAGGAGCGTGGGTCCTCTGGTTCCACATTTGTAGGGCATACAATTACCTCTGCACCTACTGCTTTCAAAATGTCTGCTTTTTCTTTACTTTGTTTATCAGTAGTTGTAAAAATGCATTTATAACCTTTTACACATGCTGCCAAAGCCAAGCCCATACCAGTATTACCGCTCGTTCCTTCTATTATTGTACCACCTGGTTTTATTTTACCTTCTTGCTCTGCTACCTCTAGCATCTTCAAGGCCATACGATCTTTTATAGAGTTGCCAGGGTTAAAATATTCCACTTTTGCCAATACAGTACAAGGCAAATCTTTGGTTATTTTATTTAATTTAATAAGCGGAGTGTTACCTATTGTTTCAAGTATATTATTCAACCACATAATAAGTCTATTTTATTTTGGCGCAAATGTATAATTTTTAGTTGGGCTTGGGTATGTAGTTTTCAAATTTATTAATGGATCTTCAATGCATTTGGTAAAATTTAGTATTGTGGGGTTTGGTAGCAAAAGTTTATTTTATTTTGTAGTTTGCTTAATACACCAAGATACAGATTTTTTTAAATTGAATAAATTAAACAATTATACTTTATTGGTATTCAGGTTTGAATAAATTTTATTTTATAGTATTGTAGTAAAAATACTATAGTGCAATAAGTAATTGTACTACTTATCATAAAAATAAAAATATGCACTTTTGCAAAGTGAAAAATGGTGTAAGCCAACATGATCCAATTATAATAAAATTAAATTTCCTTAGTTAAAACATTTTTGTAATAATTTCCCCCCCAAATTGTTACCCTGAACCACAACTAAAAAAAGCTCCCTTTTGGGAGCTTTTTTGATAAATTTATTTTTATTTCAATGTATCTTAAAGGTTAAACCAGCATTTGCAGCAAACTTTAAATTGCTGTAACTAGCTTCTCCAAATATACCAACTTTAGGTGTAACAAAATAACGTAGACCAATAACTGCATTATAAGCTATTGGTGTAGGGGTTGTAGGTGCTGTATTAACATCATTGCCAGCTTGGTTTTTTGCGCTTACTTTCCAAATATTAAAGCCAATAGAAACTTTGGTATATGGATCTAACTTATCAGTCGTATATAAATGATAAGTAGTAGAAGCAATAATGGAAGTATTTTTTACCCTTGTTTTAAGGCTTGTGGTTGAAGTAGATGGAGTACCTAAAATAATATCAATAATTGAACCTGCAGTACCATTAGAAGAAATGGTTTGATTTGATTCTGCATAAGAAAAGCCAATGCCTATACCTAAGTTATCTTTTACTAAATATTCGTATCCCACTACAAATGGACCTGTATTTTTATTTGTACTATTTGTATTTAATAAATTTCCTAACCCTGTTTGGTTTATGAGTGAAACTAAGTTTGTACCCAAGCCTACACCAAATTGAAATACCCCATTGCCTTTTTTAAGTATAGGTACTCCTTCAAAGGCTTTGGTTGGTTTTATAGCTTCTAGTACTTCTCTTACTTGGGCTTGGGTATTGAATGTAAATAAAATAGTTGAAAGCACTATTAAAGCTATTTTTAAAAATTTATTGGTCATATTGTTTTCATTTTGGGTGTTATAAAAACAAGTAAACAGTTAATTGTTCACTCTTGTTTTATTAAAGACGTTCCTTTTTAATAATCGTTATTCATTTATCAAAAATGCAACCATTTTATTGCTTAATTATTTCCAACGCCTTTTTCAAACAAGCATCATTTTCGTTCAATACTTCGGTATAACCTTCTGTTTTAAAAAGTTGTCTTGCTATGCTAGCTTTTAATACTTGCTCAATAAATACCTTTTCAGTTTGTTTTATGTTTTTTAAATTTATAGAGTCTTTGCTAGCAATGCCTTCAAAGTACTGCCAATCATTGGTTGAAATTTTAAATTCTTTCACAAACTGAGGTGCTGTTTTGTAGGGTAATAATGCCAATCCATTTAATCTGTAGTATTTATAGCCAAAATCATTTAAACTGCCCTTTAGATATATTTTTGCAGAAAGCAATCCAATATTTGCTGTATCTGCAGCTATAAAATAATCGGGTGTAATACCCCCACCACCATATAATTTTTTGCCCGCTTGGCTTTTGTAGGCTTTAGTGGTATCGTTTTTTACTGAGTCTGCCGTTACCATTTCTCCATTTGTAATTCTGTTGGTTATTTCTGCTCTGTAAGCTTTGCTGCCATTTTTGTAAGTTCTTTGTATGCTTCTACCTATAGGTGTATAGTATCTTGCTACGGTAAGGCGCAAAGCACTTTGGTCGCTAAGGTCGTATTGCTCTTGCACAAGCCCTTTACCAAAACTTCTTCTTCCTATTATAGTAGCCCTATCCCAATCTTGCAAAGCACCCATTAATACTTCGCTTGCACTTGCGCTACCTTCATCTGCCAATACAATTACTTTTCCTGTTTCAAATTGTCCTTCTCTTCTACAACGATATTCCTTTTTTGGATGGTGCAATCCTTCTGTATAAGTTATTAGTTTATCACCCGCCAATAATTCATCTGCTATTTCTGTTGCTTCATCTAATACACCACCACCATTGCCTCTTAGGTCAAGCACCAAGCTGGTCATTTTTAGTTTTTTCAATGTAAGTAAGCCATTCATAAATTCTTTATAGGTTTCACTGCTAAACTTATTTAGTTTTATGTAACCAGTAGTATTATCAAGCATATATGCTGCATCCAAACTAGTAAGTGGTATATTACCCCTGCCCACTTTTAGTATTTGTGTTTTGCCATTTCTTAAAATAGATAAATTTACATTGCTTCCTTTTTCACCCCTAAGCAAGGTTCTTATTTTTTCAGGTTTTATTTTTATTCCAGATATTAAACTATCGTCGGCTTTTAAAATTATATCTCCAATTTGTACTCCTGCTATTTTAGCTGGCCCATTGTCTACTATGTGTATAATATTTAAACTATCATTTATCATACCATACTCTACTCCAATACCATAAAAACTCCCTTTTATATCTTCGTTTATGGCATCTAAATCTTGCGCAGGTATGAACACAGAATGAGGGTCTAGCTTGCTTAGTATGGCTTGTATAGCAGTGTCTGTAATTTTTTTTATGTCCAATGGGTCTACATATCTGGCATTAAGTAAGTCTGTTATTTCTTGTATGCTACTCTTTTTTTCAATAGAGAAAAAATTTCTATTGGGCATTGCATCCCTCATTTTATATCCTATAAGCATGCCCAATACCATCATAATGCTAAAAAGTAATGGTAGCCATACGTTCATTTTTTTTGTAATCATTGTATATTTTATAAAACCTTTTTATAATGATGTTTAATTTTTTTTCTTTAATTGCTGCGAAGATAAATTTTTAAGATTGTTTTTAATACGAATGTTTTATCTTGTTCGCTCAATTAATTCAACATGCGTTCTATACTAATAGCAGATAGTGGTTCTACAAAAACACAATGGTGTCTTTTGCAAGACAAAAAAAAGAAAATGATTGCCACACAAGGCATAAGCCCTTATTTTTTAGATGATGAAAGTATTGGTTTAATTTTATTTAAAGAGTTGTTACCAAAACTAGGTACCGCACAAGTAGATGAAATTTTTTATTATGGCACTGGTTGTAGCAATCCTGAAAATGTTGCATTGATAAAAAGGGGGCTTAAAAAAATATTACCAAAAGCAAAAATAAATGTAAACCATGATCTATTGGGTGCTGCAAAAGGACTGTGTGGAGATGAAAAAGGTATTGCTTGTATTTTAGGAACGGGCTCCAATTCTTGTTTTTACAATGGTAAAAAAGTGGTAAAAAATAGTCCAGGTTTAGGTTTCATACTAGGCGATGAGGGGAGTGGTACCCATTTAGGTAAAAAAGTATTGCAACATTATTTATATGGCACTTTTGATGAAGAGTTGATGGATAAATTTAAAGCAAAGTATACTGAAACAGCTTCCGAAATGCTCGATAATATTTATAAAAAAGAACTACCCAATCGTTATCTAGCAAGCTATGCTTCATTTTTGGTAGAAAATAGAGGTCATTATATGGTAGAAAATATTATTGAAGATAGTATAAACGATTTCTTTTTTAACCATATATATAAGTACAGAGAAAGTTGGACTTTGCCTATAAATTTTGTAGGAAGTGTGGCTTATGGGTTTAAAGATGTGCTAAAACAAATGTGCAACGATTATGAAATAAAGCTAGGTAAAGTTATAAAAGACCCTATGGAAGGATTAATAAAGTATCATTCTAAAGGTTTGTAGGTATGTAATGTAAATATTAGTTATTTATATTATTTATTTTTTACCTGATTTTAGGCTAATAATAATAATTTAACCTACCGTTTATCAAAAAATAGTTTTGGTTATAATAAATCTTTCGTAATTTAGACATTAATTATAAACTTTAAAAATAATTACTATGAACATTAAATTTTTACTTACAACAGGTTTAATAGCTTCTACTTTTGTAGTAAGTGCACAAAGCGCCAATAGAGGCTATGCTATTACAGGTGATGGTAATAGAGATTATATGTGGATGAACATTCGCCAAGTTGACTTAGGCACTGGCCAAGTAAACAACACCATCTTTGATAGAACAAAAACAAATTTTAACATCACAGATGTAGATGCTAAAAAAACGCTCAACCAAACTACTGTAAATGACGGTACTGGTTATAGTGCCGCATTGTATCCTACTGCTTCTTATGTAGCAGCAGCAGCTTATGACAGAAGAAGTGAAAAATTATTTTTTGTACCAATGCGCTTAGGGCAATTGCGTTGGATGGATATGGGTGCAAAGGGTGATGTTGCAAATTTTTACTCTGTAGCAATACCTGGTTATGTACCTAGCTCAAGTGTAGAAGAAGCAAACAACATTACTAGAATGGCAATAGCAGCAGATAACAATGGTTATGCCATAACTAACGATGGTAACCATTTATACAAATTTACTACTGGTAGAAAACCATCTGTTGTTGATTTAGGTGGTTTGATAGATGCAGAATCAAACGGAGGTTTATCAATACATAGCAAATGCAGCAGCTGGGGTGGAGATATGATTGCTGATGCTTTTGGTAAATTATACATTATTTCTGCTACAAGAAATGTATTTGTAGTTGATGTAAATACACGTATTACTACTTTAAAAGGTACCATTACAGGTTTACCAGCAAACTATACTACCAATGGTGCAGCTGTGGATGCAGATGGTAGCATTATACTTTGCAGTGCAACTTCTTTTGATGGATATTACAAAATGAACATCAATGATTTGGTAGCTAAAAAAATGGAAGGTTCTGATGTTAAGTACAACGCATCTGACCTTGCTAGTGGCAATTTTTTATTGCAAAATGAAGCTGACCAAGCTAGAGCAAAAAATATTGTAGACCTTATTCCTGCTGCTACTGGTAGCGATAATGCTATTTTCCCTAACCCAATTGCAGACAATAGATTTAACATTACATTGGGCGGCCAATACCAAGGTGTACATACAATATTGGTAACAGACCTTGCAGGTAGAGCAGTGCAAACAATAAAAACTACCCTTACTAAAGGACAGCAAACACAGCAAGTTACTTTGCAAAGTCGCCCTACAAAAGGTACTTACTTAGTAAAAGTATTAGACGAAAAAGCTGCCGTTGTTATTTCTGATAAGGTTATTATACTTTAATTATATTTTTCGGTTATAAAGTACGAGGCTGCTCTTTTGGGCAGCCTCATTTTTTTAAATAAATCCTTCTTTTTCTCGTATTGTATTGCAAAGTTCGCTAAGAACCATTGGGTTCGCTGAGGAAACCATCTGCTTTCTTTGCAATACGCTATGCACCCTCTGCGATACTCTTCCCCATAAAAAAAATTAAGCCTCTAAAAATCATTTGTACAGATTGATTTTCTAACTTTGAACTTTCAACCTCGAACTTTTTCATGCAAGACATTGAACCTTATTACAATTGGAGGCATATTTATACCGCAGAAGATGATCCTCGATCGGTGTTTTATCAAAGAACCTACAATGAATTTCAGTATACAATGCAAGTATACAATTACTACATACACCCTCAGTGGGATGATATGGGGTCTACCACCCTCTATATTAAAATTTTGTTTGTAGATTATGAGCAACATTATGCCATTATAGAATTGCTAGGGGAGTGGAACGATGCTATTGAAAACGATATTATGACCCTGCGGAGAAAAGTAACCGATAGCATGTATAGAAATGGCATTAATAAATTTATATTGATAGGGGAAAATGTACTCAATTTTCATAGCAGTGATGATAGTTATTACGAAGAATGGCATGAGCAAATAGTAGATGATAGAGGCTGGATTGTACTGGCAAATTTACCAGAGCAAAGCAAACATGATTTTAAAAAAGCCCGTATAACAAATTACCTCGAAATGCCTGAACTACCCCAATGGAGAACCCTAAAACCAGAGCTTATTTTTGCCTTAGTAGATGAAGAAATGGGGAGGAGGTTGAGCTGAGGAAATGTTAATATTTTGAAAGGTAAATAATAAAAACTGTAGTTTTATAAACTAGATGATGTGCAAAGAACATATTATTTCTATTGTAAGTGAAATAAAATTTAATTTACTTAATTATATGATTTTGAATTAAATAGAATATTTATATAAAATAATACTTTATATTGTAAAAGTACTTCGATAATGAGCAATAATATATTAATAATAAAAATATAAATTTAATATATAATTAATTATTATTAATTTATAGATTTTATATAAAGTATTATATTAGTAAAGTTTCATTTTTTAAATTCTCCCATTCTATCCATAGAGTTATCGAAGCACTCTACGGATTTTTAAATAAGAAACAGACTTAGTCTGTTTGCAATAAACGAGTAAATACTCATTTTTATTTTCCATCCTTAGAGAACGGCTTCGCCTTAACTCTAAGGATAGAGCATTATCCGTTGAGTTAGCCCATTCTATCCGTAGAGTTAGCGAAGCGCTCTACGGATTTTTAA
>JAYVID010000124.1:0-4129 GCA_043770525.1 Ferruginibacter sp. | reverse complement strand
CAAATGAGCTACTTCCGCTTGTTATAATAAAGAACTCTGCCGGATTTCAAATTCTGCTAAAATTTGTTTTTCGGATTGCAAAAATAAGGGTTGAAAATTAAAACACAAAAAATATTATTTGTACTTTGGATTGTATAACGTGTTTTCTGGCACATTTACTTTTGGTTTGCCTTTATAGCGGTGTTGGTATTGTGCTACGCATGCAGAAAGTATGATAACAACAGCTGCAAAAATTTGCAACTTCCATATAAATTTTGAAGAAGATACCCAATTATGTGCAAAATCTTTGTCTTTATTATCTATTATTTCTTGTTCCATTGTTTTATTTTACTAATGCAAAAATAAGGGCTTCTATTTAAAATTGTATTATTTATGCCCAACAATTTCTAAAAATGTTTTTTTTCTTTTAAAATAATATTGCCATAAAATACTTCCTGCAAACTTACCTTGAAGTAAACTGTTTTTTTCTTTTACAAAGAGCGATTTGTTTTGATGAAACAAAACCCAGTTAATGAAATGAAAATGTGCTTTTGCAACAGCTATAAAATAACCTGCATCGCCTGTAAATAAAGCCTTGTATGCTGCAATAGCATCTAAACCAAACCGCATGTATAGGGTAAATAATAATGAAAAACCACTGCTGTTTTTGTACAACATAATGAGGTTATTTCTAAAATTTAAATATGTTTTTTTGCTGTTACCTTTTGGTAAAGTACCACCACCAACATGATATACTACGGATGCAGGTTGTACATAAACCTTATATCCACTTAGTTGCATACGCCAGCAAAGGTCTATTTCTTCTTGGTGTGCAAAAAAGTATTCATCTAGCCCACCTAATTTTGTGTATACTGCTGCTCTTACAAACATAGCTGCACCACTAGCCCAAAAGCAAGTCTGTGGGGTATCAAATTGTCCTTCGTCTTTTTCAATATTTTCTAAAACCCTTCCACGTGCAAATGGATACCCAAATCTATCAATCCATCCACCACAAGCACCTGCATATTCAAATTGTGTTTTATATTGTTCAGCCAATATTTTAGGTTGGCATGCTGCTATCATTTTATCATCCTCCATTAAGCTAATAATTGGCTCTATCCAATTGGGTGTTACTTCTACATCGCTGTTTAATAATACAAAATAATCTGCAGTTACTTTTTTAAGTGCACTGTTATATCCTTTTGCAAAACCTTCATTGGTTTCATTTATTATTATTTTTATAGTTGGGTAATGGCTTTGTAAAAAAGCAATAGAATCATCAGTACTGGCATTATCTGCTACTATTATTTGCAAATTTTTATAGGTAGATGATACTACTGAGGGCAAAAATTTTCGAAGAAAATTGATTCCATTCCAATTTAAAATTACAACGGCAACTGATGGTAAATGTGTTATGTTTGTTGTGTTCATTGGGTACAAACTTAAAGCTTTTTTAAAATTATCTTTAGTTGCATTTCAATATTTATTATTTTTAAGCATGTTTCAACGTTTTATAAATTTAAGAACAGTACTTGGGTTAGTAGCTATTGCATTTGTAACAGCTAGTATATTCTTTAGTAATTATTTGGCAAAAAAAATTGCTGCTGGCGAAAAATTAAAAATAGAGCAATATGTAGCTGCAGTAAATGATTTAAACAATATTAATAACGCTGATACAAAACTGGCTACTAAAATTATTTTAGATAATAGTAAGGATATTCCATTAATTCAAACCAACGAAAAAGATAGTATTTTATCATCCAACTTTGATAGTGTACAAATTAAAAAAAGTGATCGTTTTTTAGAGCGTGAATTGGAGAAATTGAAAACAATAAACCCACCTATAGAGTGGGAAAGCCCTTACAATGTAAATGAAAAAAACTTTACTTATTATGGCGAGTCTGATTTATTGGTACAAATAAAATACTTTCCTATTGTACAACTTTTAGTTGCACTGCTATTTATTATTATTATATCTATTGCAGTATCTACAAAAAGTAAAAGTACCCAAAACCAAGTGTGGGCAGGGCTTGCAAAAGAAGCCGCACACCAGCTTGGTACGCCTATATCTTCTCTGCAAGGTTGGATGGAGCTTTTAAAAGACAATCCTACTACAGAAAAGTATGCACTAGAAATGAATAAAGATGTAGAAAGACTAAAACTGGTAAGTGATCGTTTTGGTAAAATAGGCAGCACTCCAAAGTTAGAAGCTACAGATTTAAATAGTCAAATAGAAAACATGGTTGCATACATTAAAAAGCGTGCACCCGAAAAAGTTAGTTTTGATATTGTTGCAAATGAAAAAGATATTGTGGGCATGATAAACCCACCCTTGTTTGATTGGGTAATAGAGAATTTATTAAAAAATGGTTTGGATGCCATGGATGGAAAAGGTGCAATTGAAATTGATATAAAAAATGAATTGGCACAAATTATAATAGAAGTAAAAGATACTGGAAAAGGTATAAGTAAACAACATTTGGCTAAGGTATTTAAACCTGGATTTAGCACTAAGCAAAGAGGCTGGGGGCTTGGGTTATCGCTTAGTAAGCGTATTGTGGAAATTTATCACAAAGGTAGCTTAACTGTGAAGCATAGTGAAATTGGAAAGGGTACTACTTTCAAAATAATATTGAAGAAATAATTTATAAACTTACAATAACATAAGGTTTTTCTTTAGAGGCTTCTACACCACCTTCTACTTCTAGGGTTACTGCAAATGCTTGTGCTTTGCCAAAAGTTTTCATTTTTTGCAGTTTCAACAACTCATGATTGCCAGATTTTATAAGTCCTCCATCTATGGCTTTACCATCTACAATGGCCCACAACTGGTATTGCATTCCTTTAGGGGCATTTGGTAAGTTAGAAGGGTCTATATAAACTTCTCCTGTATTGGTAAGCCAATAAATTTTTGCATCTACATCTTTAGGTGCTAAATCTGCTTTCATTTTTAGTGGCAAGCTGTACTTACTTCTTACAATATTTATAGCCGCTTTTTCTTCTTCTTCATCTTGTTTAATCTTAGCAACCTCGCCTTCTCTCTGTGCATATTGATTTTTTACTTCGCTGTATTTATTAAAATAAACAATATTTAATATAGCACTACCTATAAGTAAAGCAATACTGGCCGCTGCTATTGTGGTGATTTTTTTGTATTTACTAATAGAAACTACAGGTGCAATTTCTTCTTCACTTTGTAATGTAATTGGAGGTAATTGTGTTAAATTTAGCTCTGTAAATAATTTGTCTTTAACATTTGGAGAAAAAGGGGCTGCATTTATTAATGCATAATTTTCTACAGTTTCTTCCATAGCTGCTACTTCATCTTTTATATCAGGCCAATTAATAAATGCCTGATGAACCATTGCTGATTCTTCTGGAGTTGTACTGCCAATGGCATACATTTCTAATAATCCTGATGATATGATGTCTTCTTTTTTCACTTTATTTAAAACTGCAATATTTTTCTTAGCTCAATAATAGCACTTCTCATTCTTGTTTTTACTGTTCCTAAAGGGATGTTCATTTCTTTGGATATCTCCTCTTGAGTATAACCACCAAAATAGGCTAAGTCTATAATTATTTTTTGGTCTGGTTTCAAAGTTTCTACTTGCTTTCTCAAACCAATACTGTCAAACTTACTATCATTATAGTTTTTATCTCGAAAATTACTTACGATATTTTGGTCATCTGAGATTTTTTGTTGCTTTTTGTAGCCTTTGCTTCGCATTGTGTCAATGGTAAGATTCCTTGTAATGTTTATCATCCAAGTAAATAAACGACCTTTTGTAGCATCATATTGTTTAAAATTATTCCAAATTTTAACAAAGGTTTCCTGTAAAATATCTTCTGTAAGTTGTACATCATCTACCATGCGGCTTATTACACCAGTTAGTGCACCTGCATAATTATCGTAGAGGTATGAAAAAGCTATTTGATCTTTGTTTTGCAACATAAGCACTAATTCTTCTTCACTGTATGTAATTTTTTTTTGCAAAAAAAGTTGAAATGTTTGATTTGTGCAAAATTACATCGTTTTGGTTTATAAGTAACAATAACTTCATATTATTTCTAATGAAAATCATGAAACTCTTAATACTTCATGCACTGGGCTAAATAAATAATATTTTCCTGTGGCTAATTCTTTGCA
>JAYVID010000123.1:0-3798 GCA_043770525.1 Ferruginibacter sp. | reverse complement strand
TATTGCCGAAATACAAGCATTGAAAAAAGAATTTTGGAGTGATGTGCGTGTGCCTGGTGAAATAAATGAAATGAACCCTGAGCTTGATAAAGCGGGTAGAGTAGCGGATTTCATAGAACTTGGTGAGTTGATGTGCTTGGATGCTTTGACTAGAAATGAAAGCTGCGGTGGACATTTTAGAGAAGAAAGCCAAACAGATGATGGTGAAGCTAAAAGAGATGATGTGAACTTTGCTTTTGTATCTGCATGGGAAAATAAGGGTGATGCTGGTTGGAATTTACACAAAGAAGAATTAAGTTTTGAGATTGTGAAGCCAACTCAACGTAGTTATAAATAAATTGTTTATTTTTTGAGTGAAAAATTAATCATACGGAATTTTGGACCAATAACAAACGTGGAGTTAGACTTGCGTAAGGTGAATGTATTGATAGGTGACCAAGGTACGGGGAAGAGTATTGTGGCAAAAATTTTGATAGCAGTTAAGAATAGTATTTTTATTGATTTTGCAGATTTACCCGAGGATGAATTTGTTGATAAAGGAACTCAAAAATTTTTACAATTATTGAAACTTGTAGGGCTTTCAAATTTCCTCCAAAAGGATACAGAAATAATTTATAAACACCCTTTTGATTATCGTCTTGAATTTAAGAATGAAAAAGTTTTACTCATTTCTAAACCTTTTTCAGATATAGAATCACAAGTTTTCAAATTCAACTATATACCTGCCGAAAGAAATATGGTTTCTGTTTTAGCAGACTCACTTTATGCTTTATTGGAAGTAAAAGCAGAGTTGCCAACTTTGTTTCTGAGGTTTGGAAATCTATATCAAGCTGCAAGAAAGAGTAAAGAGAAGTTTGATTATGATGACATTCTTGGTATAAGTTTTACTCATAAAAATGGCAGGGACTATGTTTTGATACCAGATGGGAATGAAATAAACCTATCAGATTCGTCAAGTGGAATACAAGGAGGTATTGCGTTATTATCAGTTTTTGATTATGTAGTATCTAAGAATAAGGAATATGAACTAGATTTTACCGACTATCATCTATTGGTTATAGAAGAACCAGAACTAAACTGTTTTCCTGAAACACAAAATAAATTAATGAATTATATTATTCAAAATAATAAAATTCAAGTCGAAAATAATGTTTCACCAAATATGGTAACTGATTTAATGAATAATCAATTATTATTTACAACCCATAGCCCATACATCTTAACTTCATTGAACAATTTAATGTATGCACATGAAGTTGGAAAAATGTATCCTGATGAAGCAGAAAAAGTAATTGAAAGAAAATACTGGTTGAATCCTAATGATGTATCAGCTTATGAGTTAAAAAAGGATGGAACTTGTGAAGATATATTTGATAGAGAAGAATCATTGATAAAAGCAGAAAAAATAGATGACATAAGTACAGTATTAAACAAAGATTTTAATAAATTAATTAATATTGAAATCGGTTTAGTAGATGAAAAGCATTAGTGTTTGCAAAACAGGGGAAAGTGGATATAAAACTAAATTCACGGTAAGAGAGGAAGGTAAAACTTTTTGTCTTACTTCAAGTAAAGCTTTTCATTGTGATGTAATTTCAATTGATGATTGTGTTTTTGAAAAAAGTGATTTAAGAAGATGTGATTACTTGTTGTTGATACCTACGAAACATGATAAGGTAGAGCAGTTCAAAATATCAAGAGCAATATATGTGGAACTGAAAGGTGATGATGTAAAAAGTGCTTGCGAACAATTGTACAATGCAATTGATAAAACAAAAGCACAAATTTTAAATGTTGATATTGTGGCAAAAGTTATTGGCACAAAGAATTTTCACCCTAATTTGCAAAGCAATGCTTATTTTAGAAAAGTGAAAACGCTGATAAGGAAAGAAATCGTTTTTCATAAAGTGCATAAGGCAAATAGGTTTACTTATACAGAAACAATTTAATAAATTTCGAATTTTATTATATGGAACATTACCACATGAATTTGACCCTAAAAGTTTGGCGTCAAAAAAACAACAAGGCAAAGGGAAGTTTTGAAACATACAATGTAAAAGACATTTCTAGCGAAATGAGCTTTTTAGAAATGTTTGATGTGTTGAACGAGCAGCTCATACACGAGGGTGGGCAGCCTATTGCGTTTGACCATGACTGTCGTGAAGGTATTTGTGGTATGTGTAGCATGCATATAAACGGTGAGGCACATGGACCTTGGAAAGAAAATACCACTTGCCAATTGCACATGCGTGCTTTTAAAGATGGTGATACAATAGTAGTAGAACCATGGCGCAGCAAGGCTTTTCCTGTAGTGAAAGATTTGATGGTGGATAGAACAGCCTTTGATAGAATTATAGAAGCAGGCGGATATATAAGCGTAAACACAGGTAATGCTGTGGATGCAAACGCCATACCTATTGATAAGAAAAATGCTGATGATGCCTTTATGGCGGCCGCTTGTATAGGTTGTGGAGCATGTGTGGCTACTTGTGTGAACAGTAGTGCTATGCTATTTGTGGGCGCAAAAATATCTCAACTAGCATTGTTACCTCAAGGTGGCCCGGAGAGAGAAAGCCGTGCTTTGAATATGGTAGCTCAAATGGATAAAGAAGGATTTGGAAACTGTACCAATACGTACGCATGTGAGGCACAATGCCCTAAAGGTATTTCTGTAGCCAATATTGCTCGTATGAATAAGGAGTATATTGGTGCTAGTTTTGCAACCGAAGAAATGTAATATTTGAATAAAAATTTTAGCAATATTTAAAGTGGTCTGATGGAGTTTTCCGTTAGACCATTTTTCTTTTTAAAACAGTAGTACTTTAGCAGCAAAATGAGTAAAATGGAGGTCTTATAGGAAATCATATTTTAAAAGTATCTTACAATCAAAACCGAAAAGATAAAGCAATTAATTACATATCATTTTTGCAAAGCTGGAATGTCATTTTGTTTGGCAATTTTGCTTCTATTAGCTGCATTTAATGTAAACGGACAGCTCATCAATAGTAAAACTAGTAATCTTAGAAATAAAAAATTAGCGGTAGTTTTTCCTATACAAGTGCTAGAATACAATGCCAGTATAGCTCCGGGTACTTTTTTTATAAAAAATGTTTCGGTGAGTTTATATAAAATTGATTATACTAATAGTTCAATAACTTGGAATGAAAAACCAACATTTGATAGTATAGAAGTGACTTACAGGGTTTTTCCAGTAAAATTAAATGCTGTAGCCCAAAGATTTGATTATAATGAACTATTAAACAGAACAAATAATGGAAATCCTTTTATCGTTATAAACAAAGAAAAGCAACCAAATCCTTTTTTAAATTTTGGAAATCTAAATACTTCTGGTGCTTTTGGTAGAGAAATTTCATTTGGTAATAATCAAGATGCATCCTTAAGAAGTACATTAAACTTACAACTTAATGGATACATTGTTGACAGTATTGAAATAACTGCTGCTATAACTGATAATAATATTCCTATACAACCAGAAGGTAATACCCAAGATTTAAGGGATTTTGACAGAATATTTTTTCAAGCAAAGAAGAAAAATTGGCAAGTAAGTTTAGGTGATATTGATATTAGAGAAAGTAAAAATTATTACCTCAATTTTTATAAAAGGTTACAAGGTATATCAGTCGGTTTTGATAATAAAATTGGGAAAAATGTAAATAATTCTGCACTGGTAAGTGGTGCTATTGCTAAAGGAAAATTTGCTAGAAATATATTGATACCACTTGAAGGTAACCAAGGCCCCTACAGGCTTAGAGGAAATAATAATGAATTGTATTTTGT
>JAYVID010000122.1:0-29503 GCA_043770525.1 Ferruginibacter sp. | reverse complement strand
TTTGGTCTTTGGCCTAGGCTTAATATATCTTCAATTATTAATGGATGTATAGAAAAATGATCGCATATTTTGTTTACATCATCTTTTCTTAAACCATCTATATTTATCCATGTTACTGTTTCAGATTTTAAGAAAGCAAACGTATCTTCCAATTTATTAATAACAGGCATCGCTAGTTTATCCCTATCATAATCATAAACAGAAATGATGGATTTTTCAGGCTCTACCCTGCTTGGCTCTGCTGTTGGGTTTACTTTTAATACTTTTTTTGTACGTAAAAGTTCCAAAGGGTTTAATATAAATTCTATGTATTGTTTAGGATTCATTTTGATATTTTTATTCTGCTATTTTAATTTTTCTATAGTGGCATTTATTTAATTTTAAATAAAATTAAATGTTTTTTGTATACTTCTCTCGTTTTTAATATTTAGCCTTTCATTTTCACAAAAAAAAACTACTTTTATATATTATTCAGCTCTTACAATTTTTATATTATTATGGTTACAAAATTTTTAGAATTAATCGTTGCTATATTTTTCTCTCAAGCAAGTTTTTCTCAAGTAAAAAATATACCTGCTAAAGTATGGGCAGATAAAGAATACAAACGACTTTCTGCCGATGAAAGAATAGCTCAATTAATGGTAGTAAGGCTTTCTGCTATCGATTCTAAAACCAAAGTGGTAAGTTTTTATGAAGATAAAGTTGCTAGCCTTATTAAAAAATACAATATTGGTGGCATTTGTCTTTTTCAAGGCAGTCCTGTAAAGCAAGCTATCATTGTAAATAAACTACAAGCTAAAGCTAAAACACCCTTGCTTATGTGTATAGATGCAGAGTGGGGTGTAGGTATGAGAATAATAGATAGCGTATTGCCTTTGCCAAGGCAAATGATGTTGGGCGCTATGAAAGATGAAACAGTAGTTTATAGATACGGAAAATTGGTAGCAGAACAATGTAAACGAATAGGTGTTCAAGTAAATTATGCTCCTGTAGTAGATGTAAACAACAATCCTAATAACCCGATTATAAATGATAGAAGTTTTGGAGAAGATAAATACAAAGTAGCCAATTATGGTATACAGTATATGAAAGGCATGCAAGACAATGGGGTTATGGCTTGTGCAAAACATTTTCCAGGCCATGGCGATGTTACAACCGATTCACATTTAGATTTACCTGTTATTAATAAATCGATGGCTGAGCTAGACTCTTTAGAATTGTACCCTTTTAGAAAAATATTTGATGCTGGTATTGGAAGTGTAATGCTTGCTCACTTGTACATACCTGCCATAGATAAAACAACTAACAGGGCTACTTCCTTATCTCCTGCAAATATTAATGAGCTTATGCGTAAGCAATTAAATTATGAAGGACTTACTTTTACAGATGCATTGGAAATGCAAGGTGTAAAGAAATTTTTTCCAAATGGTGAAGCATCTGTACAATCACTTATAGCTGGTAATGATATGCTTTGCTTACCAGAAGATGTGCCTACTGCAATAAAAAAAGTAAAAGATGCAATAAAACAAAAAAAACTAAGCTGGGCAGATATAGAAATGCATTGTAAAAAAGTTTTAGTAGCAAAATACCAATATGGACTTACTAATTTAAAGCCTATAAAATTAGAAAATCTTGCTATAGATTTAAATGCTGGTATTGCTGAAATGAGAAGATTGGTTGCAGAAAATGCTATTACTTTGGTTGCAAAAAAAGATAGTACCTTCTTTCCTTTTAACGATACAAAACCAGGTGATGTAGCTATTGTAGCATTTGGTATTACTGCAGAAAATGAATTTACAAGAAGAGCACAAGCAGAGTATAATGCAAAATTATTTTATAGTAATGAATCTAATTTACTAGACAAATTAAAAGGCTATAAAAAAATAGTTGTTGGTGTACACAATGTAGGTAGGTATGCAGCTTCAAATTTTGGATTTACAAAACCTAACCTAGATTTGTTAAATGCAATACAACAAAAAGAGAATAGTATTTCGTTTGTTTTTGGAAATGCTTATTGCCTCAAAAATATGTGTAATGCAAAAAATATGGTAATGTGTTACGAAGATGATGATATTGTGCAAGGCACAGCTATTGACCTTTTGCAAGGAAAAATATTTTACAAAGGTGTACTACCAGTTACAGTATGCGAAAATTTAAAATATGGGTTTGGCATAGCTACTACAAACGATTTACCCGTTTTTGAAAATGCTGATAACGATGCGTTAGCTACTAAAAAAAAACTTTAATTGATTCTATTGTTGCTGATGGAATAGCCAATAGAGCAATGCCAGGTTGTGTTGTACTGGCGCTTAAAGAAGGTAAGATTATTTACGAAAAAGCTTATGGCAATTTTTTTTATGAAAATGAGTCTCCTGTAAAATTAAACACAGTATATGATTTAGCATCTGTAACAAAAATTTGTGCTACTACTTTATCAATAATGAAATTATATGAAGAAGGTAAAATAAATCTAAAGAAAAAATTAAGTGAATACCTGACTGAGTTAAAAGAAACAAATAAAAAAAACATTACCGTTGAAAATGTTTTACTGCATCAAGCAGGGCTAGTTTCCTATATCCCTTTTTATAAAGAAACGATAGATATAAATGGTTATCCCTTACCAACCATTTATAGCAATTTACCAAATGATTCTTTCAATGTATTTGTAGCACAAAATTTGTATATGAAAAACACTTGGGTGGATACTATTTACAAAAGAATTTTACTGAGCCCTGTAGGCCCCACTGGTAAGTATGTTTATAGCGACAACGATTTTATATTTTTAGCAAAGCTGGTAGAGCGTATTACCAATATTCCTGCTAGTGAATATGTAATGAAATATTTTTATGAACCAATGAAATTAAAAACCATTGGTTTTGATCCTCTTGCAAGAAACAGTAAAATAAATATTGCTCCTACTGAAAGTGAAAAAGTTTTTCGCAAGCAAATAATAAGAGGTAGTGTACACGACCCTGGAGCTGCTATGATGGGCGGAGTAGCAGGACATGCAGGGCTTTTTGGTAATGCGTATGATTTGGCATCGGTAATGCAAATGCTTATAAGTGGGGGCACTTATATGGGAATGCAATATTTGAAAAAAGAAACAGTAGCACTTTTTACTACTTATAATAGTAAAAATAGCAGGCGTGGCTATGGTTTTGATAAACCAGAAAAAGATAATGATACAAGAAAAGACCCTTATCCTGCATCAATATGTTCTTCTTTTACTTTTGGTCATACAGGTTTTACAGGCACATGTACTTGGGCAGACCCTATAAACAAACTTGTTTTTATTTTTTTAAGCAACAGGGTTTATCCTGATGTAAACAGTACTTTTTTAAAAATGAATATCAGGGGTAAAATTATGGATTGCTTCTATTAAGAATTTACTTAAATATGATAACGATTAGTTGCATTTACAAAGCACTATATGTAACTTGCAATCACATTCAATATTAGACAATGAGGCGTTTTTTTTTATTTTTAATTGTAATCTTTTCAAATTGGGGATGCAAAGATGAATACAATATTTGCAATGAGCCTAAGGATGTGCGATTTATAGCAAATTTTTATCAAAAAATTGGATCTGTAGAACAATTAACTACTGCTCCAAATCTTAATGTTTCTTCTATACCAGGCAATGCCTTCATTTATACTAACCAACCAAATATCAATTCTTTTAGTATTCCACTTAATGTTGGAGTTGATTCAGCAAAGTATATTATTTCTTTGTCATCGGCACTTCCTCAAGATACCCTTACAATTGTGTATACTACACAAGGTGGTCAAAATGTTTCACCCAATTGCCCTCCTTTATTTTTACATAATATAACTAGGCTATATAGCACTAAAAATACTATTGATTCAGTAAAAATTATTAACCCAGTTTTAAACACATCTCTAAGCCAAAATGCTAAAATATATTTTTAAATATATGCTCAATGTATAAAAAAATTATACGTTTTATTTTATTTTGCTTCTGTATAACAGTAACCATATTTTTTTTATACTTCAACAATACTTACTTTTTAAATAGTACTACCAAGAATTTTTATACACAACTAAAAGACAGTTTAGAAAGCAGGGGTTTTTCAAAAAAGCTATTGGTAGTAAGCACAAAACGAATAAAAATACACAACGACTTATTGGTAAAATATAACAGTGCAGCAAAAGAAAGCAATCACTTAAAGGGCAATGCCCTCGATTTTATTGTGCTTGATGTAAACAACGATGGCAAATCAAATTCAATTGATGTAGATATCGTTTTTGAAATTTTAGATAAAGAAATAATAAAAAACAATGGTGGTATAGGCACCTATAAAAATGAATCGTCTTTTTTAAACAAACAAATGATACATATAGATGCTAGAGGAAATGCTGCAAGGTGGGCATACTAACATAATCTTTAGGTTTTAAAACGATCTTTATAATTGATATAGCTAGTTTATATATATTTACAACATGAAAAAAATCTTTAAAAGAATATTACAAGGAATACTGGTACTTTTTGTGTTACTCAATATAATTGTAATGTTTCATGCATATAAATTTACACATCATTACGAGCCTAATGAAATTGTAATGAAGACACAAGATCAAAAAAGCAAATGGGATATTACAAAAGAAATGTTGTTTGGTATAAATATGGCAAAACGAACAAATGTGGCTCCTGATTCCACATTTAGCAAAGTAATACTTACTACAAAAAGTGGGTTAAAATTAGATGCTTGGTATGTTGCTGTTCCTAATGCAAAAGGAAGTGTTGCTATGTTTCATGGCCATGCAGGCAATAAATCAGGTATTTTAACAGAAGCTGCATCTTTTCAAAAACTAGGATACAACACGTTGCTATTAGATTTTAGAGCCCATGGAAACAGTGAAGGTAATACTTGCTCTATAGGTTTTTTTGAAGGTGAGGACATAAAACTAGCCTATGATTATTTACAAGCTAAAGGAGAAAAAAATATTGTTTTATATGGTATATCCTTAGGTGCATCTACCATTACAAAAGGTATTTATGATTATGAAATGACACCCTCAAAAATAATTTTAGAAATGCCATTTGGCACTTTGCCTGGTGCAGTATCTGGCAGGGTAAAAATGATGGGATTGCCTCCACAGCCAGTATCCACATTACTTACTTTTTGGGGTGGCGCTATGAATGGGTTTTGGGCTTTTAATATGAAACCACAAGAGTATGCAAAGAAAATAAAATGCCCTACTTTAATACAAAGAGGCAAATTAGATACTCGAGTAACAGATGAAGAAGTACAAGCTATTTTCACAAACATTGGCACTTCAAAAAAATTAAACACCTACGAAACCAGTGGCCACCAATCTTTGTGTGCAAACGAACACGAAAAATGGATGCTAGAAGTATCTACCTTTTTACAATAAATGAATCCAAAAGAGATTTCAATAAACGACTACGATTATGTTTTACCTGATGGTAAAATAGCACTTCAACCTTTACAAGAAAGGGATGGCTCTAAATTACTTGTATATAAAAATAAAGAATTGAAGGAATCAGTTTTTAGTAAAATTGATTTATTTTTACCAGCCTCAAGCCTACTGGTTTTTAACGATACCAAAGTAATAAATGCTCGTATAAAATTTACTAAAAGTACAGGTAGCAGCATAGAAATTTTTTGCTTAGAACCTTATGGCAACATAAAAGAGTACAGTAGTGTAATGAGTAAAACCGAAACTGTGCAATGGAAATGCTTGGTGGGTGGAGCTGCAAAATGGAAAGAAGGCTTTTTGCAAAAAGAAATTTTTATTAATGGTAAAAAAATTGTTTTACTAGCAAAAAAATTAGAGCGAATTACAGAAGCTTTTGTTATAGAATTTTCATGGGCACCTAATAATTATAGTTTTGCAGAAATAATAGAGGTAGCTGGAAAAGTACCTTTACCGCCTTACATAAAAAGAGATACCAATGAAGCTGACAACGATAGGTATCAAACCATGTATGCAAAACACAATGGCTCTGTAGCAGCGCCTACCGCTGGCTTGCATTTTAGCAAACAAATTTTTAAGAACCTTGAAGAAAAAAATATTGACAAACTTTTTGTAACCCTTCATGTAGGTGCAGGTACATTTAAGCCTGTAAAGGCAGATAGCATGATTGCACATGAAATGCATGCTGAATATCTAGATGTAAACATAGCTGCAATTATAAAGCTGAGGGATAATATTGGTAAAATTACGGCTGTAGGTACTACTTCCCTTCGCACCATAGAATCATTATACTGGTTTGGAATTAAAACTTATAATGATAAAAATTTACAATTGCTAGAGTTAAAGCAGTGGGATGTATATGATGTAAATTTGATTGATCAAAACTTATCGGCAGAAGTTGCGCTAACATCGTTAATAAATTGGATGCAAGCAAAAAAAATAAGCAACTTGTTTACACAAACACAAATTTTAATTGCGCCTGGTTATACCTTTCGATTAGCAAATATGTTGGTAACAAATTTTCATCAACCAAAATCTACTTTATTGTTGTTAGTAGCAGCAGCCATTGGCAATGATTGGAAAAAAATGTACGAACATGCACTTAAAAATGATTTTAGGTTTTTAAGCTATGGCGATGGAAACCTCATTTTTTTTGATTAAGAATTAAGGCTCAATTGTAACAGGGGTGCCTTGTGGAATAAATTCATACAACTCTTGCATTTCAGAATATTTTACAGAAATACAACCATCTGTCCAGTTGTAAAATTTATCTATAGTCCACTCTTCTTCTTTTCTGGTAGAGTGAATAGCTATACCATTACCAATTTTTGCATTTTTAGAAATTAACCCCTTTGCCTTTCTTTCTTTAAATCTACGAAAACTTTCTGCAGTAGGATAATCCAACAATAGCTCCAAACCCCACTTTTTATTGGTCTTTTTTTGTAAAACTTTAAATGAACCGGTAGGCGTTCTTCTATCCCCTTCTTTCATTTTATCACCAAGATCTTTGCTGCCAAATACGATTGGGTAAGTAGCATACCAACCTTCTTCATCGTATACCTTCAATTCGTAATCTTTTTTTGATACAATAATATAGTAGTCGCTTGCAGATGGGGCTAATTTAAATTTTCTATTTAGCGGTGAAGATGTTCTTTTTTCAACACTTCTTACTTTATACGTATGCTCAAAAGAAACTAACATAAAGAATGCAAAAATTGCAATAATTGTTTTAAAAAAGGGGGC
Organism: Ferruginibacter sp.; assembly: GCA_043770525.1. Classification (GTDB taxonomy): domain Bacteria; phylum Bacteroidota; class Bacteroidia; order Chitinophagales; family Chitinophagaceae; genus Ferruginibacter. The sequence continues at coordinate 22,300 of JAYVID010000122.1, read as the reverse complement.
TTTCATATTAATCATTTTACAAAAAAGGAACTTATTTAATAATAACGAATTACTAAACTTTTTATTGGACTACGAATATAGTAAATTGTAAAATGTGGAAATGTTATAAAAATGCAAATGCTAATAAATGTTTATAAATAATACCAATTTGTTTTTAAAAATAATCCAATAAAAAATCTTTAGCTCCCAGATTTAAAGGATTTACGCAGATTCGATTCGATTAAATAATATGTAAAATTGGTATAATTAAAAAAGCCCTACTCTTTTAAAAAAAGCAGGGCTTAAAATATGAATACAAATATTACCAATTGCTAAACCTTACACCTATTGTAAAGGGTCGTACATCGATATTATTCTCAAAAATTGATTTTGGGGTATAACTGCCATATAGCCTTACAGACCCAAGGCCTAACTCTCCAATATAGCTAAGCTTAAACTTCTCCATATTAAAATCACCTTGGTTTTTTTGTTTGCCACGCTCACTGCTATTTTGTTTATTCCTTTGTCTTATTAGGTATCCAGCACTTACTCCAAAACTACCACTTACTTGAGGGTTACCTTTAGTTTTATTACTAGCAAAATTTATCATCAATGGCACAGTTAAATATTTTAAATTCAATTTATTTTTGCTAAAAGATATAGAATCTCTGTAAACAAAAGGCCCACTACTGTTTGTGCCATTAGGCAATAACCCTCCTTCTCTAATGCTTATAGGTGAGCGTAAGCTGAAATTAATCAACTCTACACCTAAGCCATATTTTAAATTTACATTGCTTTTTACCAAGGATACCTTTTGCATAAAAAACCAAACATTTAAATTGGAGCTTTTACCAATCCGCAGCTTTAAATCATCCGCAGAAATAGGAGCTACACCTGGTCTATTTACAATGGTACTATTGGGAGTAAAAAAACTGGTTTTGTCTGTCCAGTTTGCAAAACCTATATCAAAGATAAAATAATTCGTACTCGATTTTTTATTGCGTTTGGTTTTATTAATATCTGCAATAGTTGTAGTTGTAGAATCGTTTGTTTTACCCTTATGTTTCTTTATAATGATAATACTGCCAATTCTAATGGTATCATTTTCTCGTTTATTGGTTTTAGTACTATCTTGAGTATTTTTTTCTTGAGCCAAACTAGCTGATGCTATTGCACAAAGGGCTGCTAAAAAGTAAAATCTTTTCATATTTAATATTTTTAAAGTTTTAAAATAATGATTATTTTGAGGCAATTTCAAAGCCTGCTATTTGTAACCTGTTACCAGGTTTTATATTTGCAGTGCGCTCTACCAATCTTTTTATTTTTCTAAAAAAGCCACCCACTTTGGTTTTTTTAATATTGTCTTCATCCATATAAAGTATTCTATTCTCACTTTTTTCTATGTTGCTTATTGCTAATGTTTTTGTATACAGTTCCTCTAGTGGCACCATGTTTTCATTTGTAGTTTCTAACTTTTCTTTGTTCACATTATTAGCAAGCAATTCAGTTGCTTCTTTTTGAATAGAAATTTTTAATTCATCTTTTGCTATCAAATTATTTTTTTGTAAATCTGTTATTGTTTCTTTTTTATTCTCAATTATTCTATAAGCTTCTTGGGTCACAAAATTTACCTTTTCATCTTTTGTTATTTTATCTTTTTTTACAGTTAAGTTATCATAGTTTTTCATTTCACCAGTTTTTTTACTGTACTCGTCTCTTTTTACGCTTTCTTTATTATTAGTTTTAGCGGTATTTTCTATACTTGGTTCTACGTTTACAGTATTTGTATCTATCGGTTTGCTATTTGTGGTGGTAGGCTTTGTTTTTGCAATATCAGTAAAAGATGGCTTGTTTGTTTTATTAAAAAAATTTGCGCCAGTAAATAATGCAAACCCAATAAAAATAGCTGCTGCAGCCCATTTTAGCCAACCAAAAGAAATAACTTTACCTTTTTCACTTCTATAAAGCAATTGTTTTTCTTCAAATACTATTTTCTCATTATTGTCAAGCTTTGTTTTTGAAAGTATGTCGTACTCTTTTTTTATTATTTCATTATTTAAAATAGATGCATTGATACTATCCAGCTCACTTGCTGCCAATTCATTATCTAATTTTAATAATAATTTTTCTTGTATTTCTTTTTCAAAAACGGTTTCTTTATATAAAAAACTTTTATCGATGAACACCAGTTCTTCTATTGGCAACACCAAAGCTTTAAGCATTTCCAATTCTATTCTTAAATCTTCATTTTCTTCTATAAAAATTTCTACCGCTTCACGTTCATCTGCACGTAACTCACCATCTGCATATAACAGAAAAAAGTCTTCGTAATTATTTCGGTTGATGAACATTTTTTTTTATTTTATTAAATAACGTTTTCCATTTTTACCAAATACTCTCTTAATTGTAACCTTGCCCTGTGCAAATAAACTTTTACTTGGCTCTCGTTAAGGCCTGTAATTTCGCCTATTTCTACATAATTATAACCTTCATAATCTTTAAGCATTACCAAACTCCTGTCTCTATCGTTTAATCTGTTTAACGCTTCTTGCAAAATACGTTTGGTATTTTGTTGTTGGTTATTACTACCCAGTGATCTTTCTCCAAATTCATCTTTCAAAACAATTTTTTTGTTTTTACGAATAAGGTCTATCATGCTATTGTACGCTACTGTAAATAAAAAACTCTTGCATTTGGCATTGTCTACTGTTTCTCTATTTATCCATACTTTTTCAAAAGCAGTTTGTACTACATCTTTAGCATCATCTTCATTTTTTAAGTTTTTTAGAATAAAACGATATACATTATCTGCATACATATTTACACAATCGTTATATTCTCTTTCTGTCATACAGATTTTTGAAAAAAAGCTTTAAAAATAAAGTTACATCTCTTTGGTCATTTATAGTTTAACGCTGTAGTATAAAAAAAGTTACAAAAACTAAAAAAAATAATTAATTACTACTCTTCATTAACGTAATTTAAAGCTATTCTTTTATTTGGATTGACTTAATGCTGTTAATTTATTTATAGATACTTTACATAAAAATTCTTTAATACCTCTATAGTAAAAGGGTTTAGCCTTATTGTAAAAGCTAAACCCTTTTGTATATTTTTTTTATTAAACACAAAACTAACCCACCAATTTCTCCACCAACCCCTTCACTTCACTCAATGCAATTCTTTCTTGCCTCATGTCATCTCTATATCTTATCGTTACAGTATTGTCTTCTTTTGTTTGATGATCTATCGTTACACAAAATGGTGTTCCTATTGCATCCATTCTTCTATATCGTTTTCCTATGGCATCTTTCTCCTCATAAAAACACATAAAGCTACTCTTGCATTCGGTCATCAATTCTTTAGCTATTTCAGGCAAGCCATCTTTTTTAAGCAATGGTAAAATAGCTAGTTTTGTAGGTGCAAGCTTTGCAGGTATTTTCAGTACTACTCTTCCGTCTTCAGTACCATCTTCCTTCGTCCATTTTTCATCTTGGTAGGCAAGGCTAAGTATGGTTAAAAATAAACGATCAAGCCCTACCGAAGTTTCTACTACATAAGGCGTGTAGTTGCCATAAGGTTTTCCATCTTCGTTAAGGTCATTATCAAAATACTGTATTTTCTTTTTGCTAAAAGTTGCATGTTGTGTAAGATCATAATCAGTACGGCTATGTATACCTTCTAACTCTTTCCAACCAAATGGAAATTCAAACTCAATATCCAGTGCAGCATCTGCATAATGCGCTAGTTTTATATGATCATGAAAACGCAGTTTTTCAGCAGGTATACCTATACTTTCATGCCATTTTTTACGCTCATCTCTCCAGTAATTGTACCATTCTTTTTGTGCACCAGGGCGTACAAAAAACTGCATTTCCATTTGTTCAAACTCACGCATTCTAAAAATAAACTGACGAGCTACTATTTCGTTTCTAAAAGCTTTACCCGTTTGTGCTATACCAAAAGGTATTTTCATACGGCCACTTTTTTGTACGTTTAAGAAATTTACAAAAATACCTTGTGCAGTTTCTGGGCGCAAGTAAATCGTATCAGCCTCTTCTGCCAATGCGCCTATTTTTGTATTGAACATGAGGTTAAATTCTCTAATCTCTGTCCAATTACATGTTTTACTTATGCTGCATTTTATTTTATTGTCTTCTATCAGTTTTTTTAAACCAACATAATCACTTGCTGCTATCAACATATCCATTGCTGATAAAACGTCTTTTGCCAATTGCAAACTGCTAGCTGCCTCTTGCTCCTTGCCCATTGCCAACTGCCCATTGCCAACTGCCAACTGTTCTTCTGCAAAACCTTCTATTAAATGATCTACCCTATATCTTTTATTGCTGTCTTTATTATCAATCATAGGGTCGCTAAAACTATCCACATGCCCACTGGCCTTCCACACAGTTGGGTGCATAAAAATTGCTGCATCTATACCCACAATATTTTCGTGCATTTGGGTCATGCTTTTCCACCAGCTGTCTCGCAGGTTTTTTTTAAGTTGCGCACCCATTTGTCCATAATCGTATACCGCTGCTAGCCCATCATAGAGCTCACTACTTTGAAAAATATACCCATATTCTTTGCAATGAGAGATTATCTCTGCGAAATTATTTGCTTCATTTGCCATAACTGCAAATATAGAGATTGTAAATATTTATTTTAGTAAATGACAGCTCATAATCACCTTTATTCTTTCATACCCTAAAAAAAATTTTAAAAAAGATTTGTTCGTTTCTAAAATCTAATAATTAAAAAATATTGTAGTAATCTATTTATTCAAGAAAAACTAAGATAAAAGAATGAGTGCTTGTTGTAGAGGCATTTAGACTACTAGAATTTTTTCTACAATTTGTAGTATTGTTATGATTTTCAAAACTTTATACAACAAAATGAAATAATTTTTGCAATAATGCGTTTATAGCAAAACCAAAACAAGCAATTAAAAAAATAATTGCGATATAGAAAAATCCGAATACTTATGAAAACTACAATTCTTACAACCCTTGCTAGCATTTTGCTTCTTACCTCATGTCAAAAAGATTATAGTGCAGAATACGGGCTTGTACAAAACAACTCAACAGTAGCTGGTAATACTACAACTAATGCTACGGACAACTGTAAAGAATGTAGTTATATACCTACTTGCACTGGATCTGTTTATAATTACAAAATACAAAGAGGAGGGTTACAAACTGGTAATGATGGATCAGCTTCTAGCTATACATTAACATACATTTCCGATACTACAATTGGTGGAAAATTATATAAGAAAATGAAGGGTGATGCTCAGCAAATATCTTTTGTAAATTGTGCTACAGGAATCAGTACACAATTGTATGTTAATCCACAAAGCAATACACAAATATCTGTTTATAAAATTACTCAATTAAAAGCAAACGAACCAGTAGGAGCTACTTGGAAAGATATAAACACCCTTGGTAATAATTTAAGTGAATATAGTTATTATAAAATTGAAGCAAAAGGTATAACTAAAACTGTATTTGGAAAAGTATACAACGATGTAATAAAAGTAAGATTAGATGTAAAAAGTGAAGTTACAGGAGTTGTACAAGAACAAAGTACTTATTCAGAAATGTATTATGCAAAAGGGGTAGGCTTGATTGAATGTATAGATTACAATTTTAGTGATGGTTCTGTACTTTCTAATCGTGTACTTGCAAGTGCTATTATTCCTTAATTGAAAAATAAATAATTAAAAGGGAGCTCAAATGAGCTCCCTTTTTTTGTGTCTTCTATTTTTACCAAGGCTTTAGCTTTTTTTTTGTTGAAAAAATTACCGTTCACAAAGTAATAACCGCCATACACTTATTACAAAAACATTCTTTGCATAAAATAATCATTTTTGGTTTGAAATATATTTTTATAAAACTCAATTTTACTTATTTATGATATTGATAGATTAAAAAAGGGTATTCATATATTTTATAAAATACTTACTAATGTTATCTTTTAGTTTTATAAAATAATTTCAAAACATCTAATTAGCATACACAAAATTTTAAACAAATTATAAAACAAACATCATGAAAAAGCAATTATTAGTTATTACAAGCTTTATTGTATTATTATTTTTGTCGATACAAAGTTGTCAAAAAGGCAATGGGTTAGCTGGCGAAAATGGGAAAGATGGTACCATCATTATTTCAGGCCAAGGTATACCAAATTTTGCCTTTGGCAAAATAGGCGATTTTTTTGTAGACACTATTGGGAAAGTAATGTGGGGGCCAAAAAACACTGTTAGTTGGGGAGCAGGCCTAGCATTAGTAGGTCCTACTGGCTTGCCAGGCAAATCACTATTAAGTGGAAATGGAGTACCAACTATTGGGCTAGGTTCAAATGGTGATTTTTATATGGATATTGTAGCTAGAACAATGTATGGCCCTAAAACAGCTACAGGCTGGGGAGCAGCTACAAACTTGGTTGGCATTAATGGTGCTACTGGTGCAACGGGTGCAACAGGTGCAACGGGTGCGGCTGGTACACCTGCACAAGTAATTTACTCCCCATGGATCACCTCTCCATTTACCTCTAGAGATACCACAATAGATGGAACCTGTGTAAGAGTACGTCACTTTGCAGCACCATCATTAAGTGCTTCAATATTAAACTCTGGCATTATGCTTACTTATATGAGGGTGGGTACTATTGGCCCTTATGCATTACCATATACTAGTGATGCAGGTGGTGCTACCAATACGGTAAATTGTATTTATAACTTACAAAAAATATTAGTTTACAGGCATACATTTAATACTTGTAGGTTCAATAGCGGTATTCCAGAAAGTTATCCTGGACAACCAGTTTTGGTGAACCTTTCTCAATCATTGGAATATAGATATGTACTTATACCTGGGCTTATAAGTGGGGGCAGGCATGCAAATGGTATTACGCAACAAGATTTACATAATGTGATTTTACCAGGCAAATTAACTGCTGTAGACCTCACAAAAATGCCTTATGAGCAAGTTTGTAATTTACTTGGAATAGCAAAGTAATTATTGAAAACTCATTTTTTAAAAGGCAGCAAGAAATAACACTTGCTGTCTTTTTATTTAACCAATTATTCTTCGTAAAATTCAATAAGGCTACCCATATACACTTCATTCCATCCTGCTACTATATCTTCATAATCTTCGTCTGGTATATTTGTATGCCTGAGATCTATTGAGGTTTTATTTTTATCTGCAAACAATTTAAAGGTAACAATAGATGGTTCTTCTTGCTCACCAAAATACCATTGTTGTACTATTTTTTTATCTTTTTCAAATTCTACATTAAGCCCTTCAATACTTCCTTCCCATAATGAAAATTCGCTATTGGGCTCAGTACTCATAGAAGCCTCTGTACCGCTCCACAATTGTATGGTAGCTGGTTGTGTAAGGGCTGCATACACTTCTTCTGGTGTAGCATTTAGTGTATAATATTTTTTAAAATCTTTCATAGAATTTTAAGTATATCTAATTCAACTTTTATAATAATTTTTCTAATTACACGAAATTAACATTTATGAGTCATACAATTTTGTAAATTTGATTTCTAAACCTAAATGAAACGTTGTGAAAAAACCTATTCTACTTTTTTTATATGCACTATGCTTGCAAATATTTTGTGCAAATGCACAATACAAATCTTTTAAAATAAGTGTAAAAGGAGATACCATAAACCGCATAGATAAAAAAGGTTTTAAGCAGGGTAAATGGGTATTACGAACCGAACCACTTAGAGGAGAAGAGGGTTTTGAAGATGAAGGTATTTACAAAGATGATTTAAAAGAAGGCGTATGGAGGCACTATACGCTAATAGGCGACCCTATTGGTTTTGAAACATACTTGCATGGTGGTAAAGATGGATTGCAGCAATATTATACAGCTTACGGACAACTTATAAGAGAAGAAAGTTGGAAAGGATATAACCCAGATGCACCTTTTGATACTATAGCAGTTTATGGAACGGGTAGCAATGAAATTTTAGAATATAAAATTCAAAAAGCACAACAATATAGTATAAAACAAGGCCCGTGGAGGTATTACGATCCGCTTACTGGGAGACTTATTAAATCTGAAGAGTGGTTAAGAAATAATTTGGTAGTGCCCAATGCACCAAAACCTACCGTAAGCACCAACCCTAAAGTAAAAAAAGTAGTACCAAAAACACCCGAAATGCTAGAGTGGGAAAGAAAAAACAAAGGAAAGAAAAAAGGCTTGAGGAATGGAGAAACTTCTTTATAATTTTTTTTAATTTTATTTAAAAAGATTGCCATTTCAAGCAACCTTTTTTTTATAGTTACTTATTACCTAATTCAAATATGACTTTGTTGGGGCTTTGCTAATTTCTCCGCTTCAATCTTCGCCGCCGCTTGGTTTTCAACCTGCGGCGCATAGTCTGATTACATAATTATAAATTAATACGACAAGCCCCTTTCGTTGGGAGGCTGGAAAATGCCGCTGATCAAAGACACAGGCGGAGGCTCGAAAATTGTAGCGTAGTATCCACGGGGGCTAAAATTTACACAAATACAAAGGGAAGAAAAAAAGGCATTTATTCAAAACCAAAAAACGATGAATCTGTGGCTAATTTAATTTACTTATAAGGAGACTTAAAAAAAACGGCTCCCAAAAAATTGAAAGCCGCTCTCATCAAAAATATTTTTCTAAATTATTTTATCTCTTTTTGCATAGGATTGCCACTGCCACTGCTTGCTCCTCTTCCACCCCCGCTTCTTGCTTTAAATAATTGAAACTTGCTTGGCTCTTCAATTACATTCCAACTTTGGTTTTTTTCATTAATGTCGGCTGTTTCACGCATGGGGTCTAGTTTTATAGACGCTACTTTTTTTGCTTTCATAAATGTTTTTATCACTTTATTTTCATTTTTGCGCCATACGTTTACGCCTATTCTATCTACTTCTTTTGTGCCATCTTCAAAAGTCCACTCAATAATAATTGGCATTACCAAACCACCTTTGTTGCTAAAGGTAAGTTCATACATTGTTTTACCATTTATGATTGCTTGCTTCTGTTCTGTTGTAAAAGTATCTACCACTGGCGCAGGCATTGTAAGGGTAAATGGTGTTTCATCAATCTTTACTAAATCACGAGCATAAGCCCAATAAAAATCACGGGCATTTACATCAGCATCTGTACCAAACACTATTTTTTTATCTTCTCTATTTCTTATTTTAGAAATATCTTCAAAACTATTTACAAGTGGCTTTGGTACTGCTTGTGTGGTTGTAGATACAGTTGTACGTGTAGGTAGCGTCATTGCTTCTGTACTTAGGTTTGCCCATTTCACAGTGTCTAAAGAAATATCTACAGGGTCGGTATTGTAAAACCAGCCTCTCCAAAACCAATCTAAATCTTCTGCGCTTGCATCTTCCATTGTTCTAAATAAATCTGCAGGGGTAGGGTGTTTAAATGCCCATCGTTTTGCATATTCTTTAAATGCATAATCAAAATTTTCTCTACCCATAATTGTTTCCCTCAAAATATTTAAACCTGTACATGGCTTGCTATACGCATTGGGTCCAAATTGATTAATGTTTTCGCTATTGGTCATTATAGGTTCTAATTGATCTTTTGGCAACTTCATATAATCTGTAATTTTATATGCAGGACCACGACCACTTGGAAATTTATTGTCCCACAATTCTTCCGTTAAGTATTCTACAAAAGTATTTAAGCCTTCATCCATCCAGCTCCATTGGCGTTCATCACTATTAATAATCATAGGAAAAAAATTGTGCCCCACTTCGTGTATTACCACACCTAGCATTCCATTTTTTGTACCTTCACTATAAGTACCATCCTTTTCTGTTCTACCATAGTTAAAACATATCATTGGGTACTCCATACCATTAGCAGCTTCTAAGCTTTGTGCTACAGGGTATGGGTAAGGTATTGTAAATTGCGAATACGTTTTTATAGTATGTGCTACTGCTCTTGTACTTAGTTTTCTATACAAGCCATAAGCTTCTTTTGCATAAGCACTCATGCACATAATTTTTTTACCTTCTACATAAGTAGGCATAGCATCCCATACAAATTTGCGGCTACTGCCCCATGCAAAATCACGTACCATATCGGCTTTAAAAATCCATGTTTTCTTTTGTGTAGATTTTGTTGCTTCTCTTGTTTTTGCTTCTGCAAGTGTTACAACTTCTATTGGTTCTTTTGCATTTTGTGCAGTAGCCCAGCGAGCACTTTGTGCAGGCGTAAGTACTGCTGCATAATTTTGGCACTGCCCCGTGGCCATTACCACATGGTCTGCAGGTACTGTCATTGCTACTTTGTAGTTACCAAACGTAAGTGTAAACTCACCTGTGCCTACAAACTGATGATTTTGCCAGCCTTGGTTATCGCTGTACACACATAGGCGTGGAAACCATTGAGTCATTGTAAAAATATCATTCTTATCATCTGGAAAATATTCAAAACCACCACGACCACCATACTTTCCTTTTTCAATAATAAAATAATTCCAATCTACATTAAAAGCAAATTGCTGCCCAGGTTTTAATATTTGCGGCAGCTCTATACGCATCATCGTTTTGTTTATTGTATACTTTAATGGAGCGCCCAATGCAGTAGTTACTTTAGTAATATTATGCCCATACTCTTTATCTAACTTACCAGTTGTAAGTTTTGCAATATCAGGCTCGGATATACTTTTTTGCATGTTATTGCTGTTTTGATAACCAGCGTTATTTACTGAGCTATGTTCATTTTCATCTAACTGCAACCATAGGTATGTAAGATTGTCTGGTGAGTTATTAAAATAAGTAACTTTTTCTTTACCTATTAATTTACGATTAGGCTCATCTATTTCGCATACAATATCATAGTCGCAGCGTTGCTGCCAATATTTTGGACCAGGTGCACCACTTGCCGTACGATACTCATTGGGTGTAGGCAATATTGTGCCTAACTGCTCAAAACGATTACCATGGTTGCTGCCTGGGTTGTTTCTTATATCTTGTGCAAAGCAATTTAAAATTGCTACAATACCTAATAGAACAAGAAAAATTTTTTTCATTTTTTAATTTTGATGATGATTGTGATGGCTGTAAAGATAAATTGTTATGGAATTCTTTCCAACGTAAATTTTACCGCCCATATAAAAGTTATTGAACTCAAAAAATAAATCCAATAAGCTTGTTTTAATTTTACTATGCTAATAATTAAATAACTAAGCAATAAAATAATACCTACTATTAGTATTTGACCCAGCTCTAGCCCAATATTAAATCCAAACAAGCTCATACCAATTGTTTGGTCTTTTGCTAGCATAAACCGAATAGAATTGGCAAAACCGAGGCCATGTATTAATCCAAAAAACATTGCAAATGCATAATTTAATTTTACTTTTTGCTTTAAAACATTTTTTTGAATAAGATTAAAACCAGCTGTAATTACAATTGTACACGGTATTAAAAACTCTACCCATTTATCATTTGCTCTTATAACATCATACACGCATAGTGCCAAAGTAATAGAGTGCCCTATTGTAAATGCTGTAACCAATACCAATACTTTTCTCCAATCTTTTAAAGTGTAAATGGCAACTAGTGCAATTATAAAAAGTTGATGATCCAGTGCATCCAAACTAATAATGTGTTGCCAGCCTTCTTTAAAATAAAATGCTAAATCATTCATAAAATAGTAATGCTAATATTCTTTATTGTAATTTTATAAAATGCAAAATATGTTTTTAAAATTTATTGTATTCATGTTATTGGTTTGTAGCAGTTCTTTTACCAATAAAAACCATCCCATTTTTGTAAGTGTTACAGAAATAGAGCACAATGCAAAAGAAAAATCGCTTGAAATAAGTTGTAAGATTTTTACAGATGATTTTGAAAAAACACTCCGAGCCACTTATAAAACAAAGGTAGATTTATTAGATGCTAAAATAAAGCCAGCAATGGACAAACTGATAAATGACTACATTGTAAAACACCTTAAAATTGCTGTAGAAGGAAAAATTACAAACTTAAAATATATAGGATTTGAAAGAATAGAGGAAGGTATTTATAGTTATTTTGAAATAGAAAATGTGAACACCCCTAAAAAAATAGTTATTACAAACGACTTGTTGTATGAATATAAAAAAGACCAAATAGGTTTAATGCATATAAGTGTGGGAGGAAAAAGGCAGAGTAAAAAAATTACCAATCCAGTAAAGTTGGTATCCCTTGAATTTTAAAAAATTATTAAAAAGCCTGTCATTTTTATTGACAGGCTTTTTATTTTTAAATTTATCTTTTTTATTCCTCCATCATATCCTTCAATTCTTCAGATATAGTAAGTAGAATTTTATCAATTCTTTGTCCGTCCATGTCTATTATTTCAAAACTAAAATCTCTCCACGCAAATTTTTCTCCTGTAGCTGGTATATGCTCTAGCTCGTGTAAAGCAAACCCAGCAAGGGTATCAAATTCATGTTCTCCTTCGTTCATCCAATCGGCTCTTTCAAAATAACTTAAGAAGTCGTAAAATTGTATTTGCGCATCTACTAAAAAACTACCATCATCTCTCTTTATAATCTCATATTCATCTTGCCCTGTTTGAGGTACATCTCCAATAATTGCTTCTAGTATATCGTTCAGCGTTATCATACCCTCTAGCGTACCATATTCATTTACAATAAAAGCAGAGTGTATTTTAGTTTCTTTAAATTTTTCTAGCAATTGATAAGCAGAATTATTTTCAGGTACAAACAAAGCAGGCTTTGCTATGTCACTTAAAGGCTTGTTGGGATCAGCTTTTAGCAAATCTTTTATGTACACAATTCCCTTTATATTATCTACTGTTTCCTCACATACAGGAAAAGTACTAAAAATTATTTCGCCCGATTTATTTTTTACATCATTCACCGTGTCTTTCATATCAAACCAAGCAATATCTGTACGGTGTGTCATAAGTGATGTTATATTTCTATCGCCTAAATGGAATACCCTTTCTATAATTTCTTTTTCATCTTCTTCAATACTTCCATGCTCACTACCCTCTGTAATCATTGCTTTTATTTCTTCTTCTGTAACTGCACTATCGGCTGGTTTTTTAATATTAAAAAGCTTTAAAATACCATTTGTAATGCTAGATAAAAACCATACCAATGGATGTACTAAAGTAGACAGTGTATTCATTGGTATTGCAATAGCCCTTGCAATTTTTTCAGAACGAAGCAATCCAAGTTTTTTGGGCAATAACTCACCAAAAATAATTGATAAAAAAGTTACAGCAAGCACCACAACTGTAGTAGCTAAACCTTCAGCAATTTTTTCTGTAAGTACAAATTTTTCGAAATAAGGAGTAAGCATTTTGCTAAACTTATCTTCGGCAAACACACCTATTAAAATTGAAACAAGGGTAATACCAATGGTGGCTGTGCTTAAAAATTTTTCAGGATTGTTAGCTAAGTCTAAAGCTGCTTTTGCCTTATCGTCACCTTTGGCAGCCAAAGATTCTAACCTGCCTTTTCTAGCACTTACCAGTGCTATTTCGCTCATTACAAATAAGGCAGTTATAAGTACAAGTAATAAGAAAATAAAAACTTCAAACATGTTGTTTTGTTACATTAGTAAATGTCTTTTATTAAAAGACGATGCGCACAAATATCCTAAAATAAAACCAATAATACCACCACAAAGAACATCTAACGGAAAATGCACCGATACATACACTTGTGCTACTGCTATTACACCTGCCCAAGCAAAGAAAAGCCAAGCAATTTTACCAAAATGATTTTTTAATGTAAAAAAGAAAAAAGCCGCCATGGTAAAGTGATTGCAGGCATGCGAAGAGGTAAAACTAGAGCTTTGAGGCCTGTAACCTATTAAGAAATTGATACTACTCATTAAAGTAGGATCACTACAAGGGCGTACCCGCATTACATTGTGTTTTATAAGATCGCTACTTATAAAATTAGACAATATGATGGCAATAGCCCCAAATACAAGCCACCACCACTTATCTTTTTTACCATTTACAATTACAAAAACTACCAAAAATACATACAAGGGTATCCATGTGCCAGAGTTTCGCATAAGTGGCAGAAACCAATCTCCAAAAGAAGTATGCCAATGCTCATTTAGGTACACAAAAAGAGATCTATCAAGCTCTATTAATTTCTTCATTTAAATTTTATCTGATACGAAGTTAATGCTTTAATTATTTTTACAAAAGCATACAAAATATATTACTTGAATAAATAAACCTTGGTATAACAAAAGTTTACATTCATTTATTTCAAATAAGAATAGCAAAGACTATAACTTAGCATAAATTTAAACCAAATACATGTCGGTTTTATCGAAAATACCAAAATATATACGTTATACTATTTCTATTATTGCAGCATTGCTATGCTGTATGACATTGTATAGGCTGTTTTTTTTCTTTCACTATCGCCCTTCTGGCAAAGCTTTTAGTGGGTCTATGATGTTAATGGGTTTAAGGTTTGATGCTAGGGTTGCTTTTGCAATTGGATTAATTTTATTTATTTTACAACCTTTTATTAACCCGTTTAAAAACCCAAATAGAAAAAAAATCTTTTTAACTATTATTTCTATAATTGCTTTAATTTTTTTAATTGCCTACACAGGTGATTTTTATTATTACGCTTTTTTGCAACAACGCTTAAGTGCATTTATTTTAAGTTTTGCACAAGATGCTGCTATATCTGCAAAAATGATGTGGCAGAGTTATCCTGTTGTAAAAATAATAATTGTATTGGTGATTGCAATGGTCATCATTGTGTGGCTTTTAAAACGCTTATTTTTAAAAATAAGTAATGAGAATTTTATAAAAAATAATAAAAGCAATTGGATAATTTCCTGTGGTTTTATAATCCTATCTGGATTAGCAATTTTTGGCAAAATAAATCAATACCCATTAAGATGGAGCGATGCTTTTTTATTGTCTGATGATTTTAAAGCAAATGTTGCACTTAATCCTTTTCAAAGTTTTTTCAGCACCATGAGCTTTAAAAAATCTGGCTACGCTATAAATAAAGTAAGAACGGGGTACCCTACACTTGCAAGCTATTTTGCAGTAAAAGATACAAATATTAATAGTTTAAATTTAGAAAGGGTTTATACTTTTAATAATACAACAGATACCACAACAAAACCCAATGTAGTAATTATAATTTGCGAAAGTTTTAGTGCTTACAAAAGCTCTATGTTTGGTAATGGCTTAAATGCAACCCCTTATTTTAATGAATTATGCAATAACGGTGTTTTTTTTGAACGCTGTTTTACACCTGGGTTTGGCACAGCTAGAGGCGTGTGGGCTACACTTACTGGCATACCAGATGTAGAGCCAAATAAAACTGCCAGTAGAAACCCCAATGCAGTAAATCAGCAATTGATAATGAATGATTTTGTAGGTTATGATAAATTTTATTTTTTAGGAGGAAGTACTACTTGGGCAAATATAAGAGGCGTGCTTACTAATAATATTATTGGCTTAAAAATATTTGAAGAGGGAGACTACAAAGCACAAACAGAAGATGTATGGGGCATTAGCGATAAAAATTTATTTTTAAAGGCAAACAATGTTTTTACGCAACAAGAAAAACCTTTTGTGTCTATTATACAAACAGCCAATAACCATGAGCCTTATACGATTCCCAATGAGGATTTAGGCGCTTTTAAAAAACTAAATTTTTCTAAAGACACACTTGATAAATATGGCTTTGAGAACAATGAGCAATTAAATGCATTTAGATATTCAGATTTTTGTTTTGCTACTTTTATTGAAGCTGCTAAAAAAGAAAAGTATTTTAACAACACTATTTTTGTATTTGTAGGTGATCATGGCTTGAGAGGTGATGCGGGTGAAATGTTTCCACATAGTTTTACAAAGCAAGGTATATTGGCAGAGCATGTACCACTGCTTTTTTATGCACCTCAATTATTAAAACCTTCCAAAATTGTTGAGCCAGCATCACAGTTAGATATTTTTCCATCGGTAGCTTACTTATCAAAACAAAATTTTACAAACAGAACCCTTGGTACAAACCTTTTTGATAGCTCAAAACAAAAAAGCAGGTTTGCTTTTATTGCAGATCCAGATATGCATACGGTGGGGCTTGTAAGCAATTCATTTTATTATGCTCGAAATCTTAATACTGAAAAAATAGAATTTGTTTCTGTACTAAATAATAACATTGTAGAACAAAATAATGCAAACGATAGTATTAAAAATATAATGGCTAACACTACAGAAGCATTTTATAATACTGCTAAATACTTGTTGCTGAACAATAAAAAAGTAAAATAAAACTCATTTTGCTAAACATTAAAAACATTAAAATTTAAATTGCTATCTTAGTAAAAATTAGCTACAAATAATTACGATGTTTACAAAATGGAGAGTACCAAAAACAGTACAGTGGATCATCAAAATATTTATTGTTTATCTTTTTATATTTACAGCGTTTAGGGTTGCCACCGTAATATTTTTTAAACCTACAGACACAAAATGGATTGAGTTAGGACCATCGTTTTGGCTTGGTTTAAAGTATGATCTTCGTTGGATTTCTATTGTACTAAGCCCTATAGCAGTACTTGCATTATACAAAAAGTTCTCTCCATTTTATAATGAAACAGCACGTAAATTTTGGACGGGTTACTTAGCATTAATTACCTTATTGGTATTGTTTTTTTATGGTGCAGATTTTGGACAATTTACTTACATAAATGCAAGGCTTAATGCAGATGCATTGATAGTAGTAGATGATCCAAGAGAAAGCTTACAAACTATATGGCAGAGTTATCCCATTATTTGGATTTTAATTGGCTTATTTGGTGCAGTACTTATGACCGTCTGGATGATAAAGCGCACTCATGTACAAGTAGAAGATAAAAATGTAAGCATTCATAAATTTAGTTATAGAAAAATTTGGCATTGGGTTTCTTTGTTATTGCTAGGCTGGTTTATTTATGGTTTTTTTACTTTGCATCCACTTAATATATTTAGGGCTTATAGTTTAAACAATGGTTTTAAAAGCAACCTTGCATTAAACCCCATGCAAAATTTCTTTACCACATTGGGCTTTAGAAAACCTTTATTGGAAACCAAAGCAAAAGAAAATTATCCTCGAATGTCTACTTTTCTTGGGTTAGATAAAAATGCAAGTTCAAATTATACAAGGCTTATAGTGCCACATAGCAGAGCTTTAGAAAGCAAGCCCAACATCGTATTGGTAATTTGTGAAAGCTTTAGTATGTATAAAAGCAGCATGAGCGGAAACATATTAAATGCAACGCCTTTTTTTAACGAAATGTGTAAGGAAGGTATCTTTTTTAATCGCTGCTTCTCTCCTACTTTTGGCACAGCAAGGGGTGTTTTTGCAACCATTACCGGCATACCAGATGTGCAGCTATCAAAATTTAGCACCCGCAACTTGGATGCTGTAAACCAGCGTACCATTATTAACGATTTTGAAGGCTATGATAAATTTTATTTTATAGGTGGAAGAAGTGAGTTTAATAATTTTAAAGGGCTAGTACAAAATATAAAAGATGTAAATATTTTTGAAGAAGGAAAATACAAAGTGCCTAAATTAAATGTATGGGGCATAAGCGATAAAAATTTATTTCTTGCTGCCAATGAGCAAATGGCAATACAAACAAAACCATTTTTTACTATTATACAAACAGCAGACAATCATAGACCATTTAATATACCAGAAGAAGATAAAGATTTTGTACAAAAAAATATTTCCAAAGAAGAACTAGAAAAAAATGGATTTGAATCATTAAAAGAATACAATGCTTTTTTATACTCCGATTACTGTTTTAAAAAATTTATAGATGCTGCTAAAAAAGAGGCTTATTTTACCAATACCATTTTTGTATTTATTGGAGACCATGGGCTAGAAGGCAAGTCTAACGACATTTATCCTAAAGCTTGGGATGAACAAAGGCTTGCAGATGAACATATACCATTGTTGTTTTATGCACCTGCTTTACTTACTCCAAATGTACACAATGAGCCAGTATCACAAATAGATGTATTGCCTACCATTGCAAGTATGATACAGCAACCTTACACAAACACTACATTGGGTAGAGATTTATTAGACCCAAATAAAACAGATCATGCTGCATTTATTATTTATCATGCACCAGGTTGGATAGGGGTTGTAAATGAGCAATATTTTTACAGAAGAAATATACACATGAAAAGTGATGAACTAGTAAGTGTAACCAATAACCCTGTTTCTTTAAATGCTACTCAAACAGATTCAGTAAAAAAACAAATGGGTCAGCTTACTACTGCCATTTATGAAACAGCAAAATGGATGTTGGTAAACAATAAAAATAAATAAGTTTACTTTTTTATTTTGGCTACAAATATTTTTCTAGCTTCTTGTGTTTCATCTCCTTCAAAAGCATCTTTGGGTATAATAAAAAACGAACGTGCATTAAAATACAAATGAAAAAAATGTGGACTCTCCATCCATGTTGAAAAACTGCTCCAATCCCAACCTTTGTGGCCTCGTTCGTTTTCAATTGCAAATTGCTCTCTACCCAACACTGCTCGAAAGCTATCTTTAAAAGTAGCAGATTGCCTATAAATGATTTGTGGTAATGCAAACCAATACATTATCATAAAAAAAAACCAAAGGAATGACATAATTAAAAAAGCCAGTGGGCTTATTAACTTAGTAAAATACAAAATAGCCGAGCCCGCCGCTAAAAGGTTTATTAAAACCATTACAACTTTTATTTCCGGCCTGCTTATAAAATGGTAGCGCAATGCTTGTATAACTTTTGGCTTATCGTACGTAAACAATGTAGATGTCATGCCACAAAGATAAGCATGCAGTTAATATAAGAAAAAGAGAAGTTTATTTCTATTGAACGTTTCTTTCTTTCCAGGTATATTTTCCAAATTTACCCAACCAACCTGCAATGATGGTGTAACAAATATGAAACGGTTGCAACAATGGAAAAAACCACATCATGCTCTTTTTTCCAAAAAATGAAGCTACAGGAAAAAGAAAAAACAATTCCACAGCTATCTTGAAAAACAGCATCCACAGCCAAACACCCAACATTGAACTTTGAACATTGAATATTGAATATTGAGCATTTTTAAAAAGAGCAACAATCGGTAACAAAAACAACATCACATTAAAAAAGTACACTAACACAAGCACGGGCAAAATTCTCTTATCATCATATTTGTCAGCCTTGCTTGCCCATCGTATTCTTTGGTTAAAAAATTGAGATATGGTATTTACAGGTGCAGTTTTTACTATTGCTTCTTTCGATTTTAAAAACAACACCCTTTCTGGATATTGCTTGTAAAGTTTATGCATGAGTAACATATCATCTCCACTGGCAATATTATCTATACCTGCAAAACCACCTACTTCGTAAAAAGCTGCACGCTCATAAGCCATGTTTGCTCCATTGCACATGGTCATTTGTTTTTTGTGCACTACTGCTGCTGTTATACCTTGTAGGGTCATAAAATCTAAAGATTGGAAGAGGCTCACCCCCGATACCCTCAACCCCTTCCCTTCTCCACGGTGTGGAGAAGGGTGACTAAACTCGCTACCTTTTGCAGTTTCTTTGTGGGTATGGGTTTCTAACGAAAGGGTGCCTGTTGTTAAATTATGAATATCAGATAACTTTTCTCCATTTTGTATAGAAGGGATGTCTAACTCACTACTTTTATCTTCTACTTTGTGTGTTTGAATTTCTAATGAAAAGTAAGGGTCTATTAAAACTGGTGCAGCAATAAATGCTGGTTTTTTTTCTTGGTAAAAAGTTGCAATTGTTTGTAACCAAGTATTTGGCACTATACAATCTGCATCTGTGGTAATAATAAGTGTACCGCTTGCTTGTGCTATGGCTACCTCTATGGCTTTCTTTTTATAAGAATTTATTTTATCTGTTACAAAATCTTTTAGTGAAATCAATTTTACATTTTGTGCTACATATTTTTTTACAATGATTGCTGTATTATCTTCTGAGTGGTCATCTACTACAATTATTTCAAGCAAATGTGCTGGATATTTATTTTGTAAAATGGATTGGAGGCAGTTTTCTATGTTTTCTGCTTCGTTTCGGGCAGGAATTATTATGGAAAGCGTTGTTGAATTTTGCAATGGGCTTAAGCCCATTGTTAAAGAAGAATTATATTTAGGGATTGAAGTGAACGCAAATCGGTAATAGATTATAAGTGCTAAATATAGGATAGAGAAAATTATAGATATGATAATAACTATTTGCATTATTTAAACTAATTTTTATTTGCTATTGTTTTAGCTTCTTCAATAATTGAAGAAGGATAATTTGCTAATGCTAAAATTTTAATAGCATTTCTTGTTTTTAATGGTCCAGTTTTTATTTTATGGTCAAATACTAACTTATCATTTTCTACATCTTCTACAAAATGGTATTGGTCATATTCATTTATTAATAATTCGGCAAGTTCAATATCATGCGTACTTACAAATACGATGTTATTATTTTTATTTAAGTACGATAAAATTGCTTTTGCCCCAGCTATTCTTTCAATGGTGTTTGTGCCTTTAAATACTTCGTCTATTATAAAAAGATGTTGAAAATCATTATCAGATTCTTTTATTAAATTACCAATGGTATTTACTTCTTCTAAATAATAACTAGTGGCATCTTCTATACTATCGTTTATTCTTATGGAAGAAAATACTTTTAAAATGGGAATTGTAAATTCATTTGCAAAGCATGTATAAATAGTTTGTGCAAATATTGAATTGATTGCAATCGTTCTTATAAAAGTAGATTTGCCAGACATGTTGGAACCAGAAATTAAAATACTTTTACTATTTATAGTTATTGAATTTTCTACACAATTATTTATAAGTGGATGATAAATATTTTTTGCTTCTATAGCTTTTTGATTATTAATGAATGTAGGCACAACATAATCATCTAAACCTGCTCTCAAAGATGCGGTAGATAAAGCCGCATCAATACTTCCAATATAATTTATCAAACCATTTATATCTTTCTTTCTATTTTTCAATTCTTTAAGGGTGCTAAAAAGCGCATGTATTTCTATTAAAAAAACCGCTTTTATAAAATCAAAAATATAAATGAGTATTTGTAATAATTCATTTGCATCATACTCTCCAAAATTTAGCAATTTGTACTTTCTCTTAAAACCACTAAGGTTATTTATATTTTGCTGAACACTATCTTTGGAAAAAGGAATATCTTTTTTTAAAAATAACTGAGATACATTTATCAGTGTGTTTAAAGGTGGAAATGATTTTATAAATTTCGCAGTATTTTCTTTATTTAGAAAATGTAATAAGAGGTTAAGTATTAATGGAATCATAAGCCATATAAGTAGTATTGGAAACTTAAAAGAAAGTAGTAGCATTAAAATTACAATAACTGTATCTAACACAAATAGCTTCGCCCACTTGGGAGGCTCAAGTAAATTTTCGTTAAGTAAGCTTGCTACATAATAAACATTGTGGTGATTTAATTTTTGTAATAATATTTGTGCCTCCTCCCTTGCTTGTTCGTTATGAGTAAAGAAATTTACTTGTACATCGTATTTTTCTAATGCTTCAATATTATTTGTGGGTGTTATAAGTTTATTATACAAATATTGCTGTCCTATCTTGCTATTAGTTTTGTCTATAAAAGTAAATACATCTTGTATATCGATATCATTTATGGTTTGTGTATTTAATGTATGAAAAGCGGAGGTAGTTGTAAGCTGTGAAAAAGTTTCTATCAAATTAAAATCTTTGCTTCCAGTATTTGTATTGCCCCAAGCTTTTCTAATTTTCTGTAGCAACTTTTTTTGTTTGCGTTTATCAAAAAAATAGGCAAGTGCTGCTGCAAACAATATTGTTATAAGCACTGAAAAGATAAAAAAGATATATGGATTATACATTTATAGAAGTCTAATTTTACTACTTTAATCTACGCTTTGGTAAAAGATGAATAATGGTATGCCGTACAAGTGAGTGACACAACGATGCTGCCCATAGCTGTGTTTTTCGTTCGGACAACAACGAAGTTGTTGTTGAAAACAATCACTTTACGATTTAACAAAAATAAAATTTTGTAATTTAAAATCATTACTTATCTTTATATAGTTGTTTAAACAACTATATGCCCAACAACCAATTTAAAAAAAGCGAATTATACAGTTTTATAACTGGCAAAGCAAGTACAGCTATTGCACGACGCCTGCAAAAGAATTTTAAGCAAAGTGGCGTAGATATTACGATTGAGCAATGGAGTGTACTGTATCATTTGTGGAAA
>JAYVID010000121.1:0-5750 GCA_043770525.1 Ferruginibacter sp. | reverse complement strand
CTTTTTCTACTTGATAATTTTCATTAAAACCCGTTGCTTGGTCGTAAAAAGTCCAGTCCCAACTTACATTAAAATACTCTAAAAACTCTTTACCTAAGCTTTTTAAATCTTCTGAAAGTTCTCCTGACAAATATTCTTCTTTGTTTTTGCCTAAAAAAGGACATTTGTTCTCTGGAACTGCCCCTAACTTACGAAAAGCCTCTACTACTGTTCTTAAATCATTGCCCTTATCCGTAGTATTTGATACCAAGGCGAGGTATCTATCGCTTAGATTAACCTTTCCATCACTTTCTATGTAACCACTGCTTAAAAGCCAATTTTTAGCCTTTTTGGATAGCTTGTTTTCGGCTATTAAATAATTAAGCTGAAACTCAATTACATTGTTAAGAGAAAAACTTGCACATGCTCCCGTGTCAAAAGTTAAGTTATATTGTTTTTCTACACTTGGTGCGTATTTTAGCCAGTCGCTAGTTCTGTTTTCTATATTATTTAACACAGTTTCTTGACCTAATTTATAGTCTTCTGGATTTGGGTATACTGGGATTATTCCTGATTGTTTCATATTTTTATATTTGTAAAAAATAAACTACTCCTGTTGCTCCTGAAACTCCTAAGTTACCTGTGCCTCCACTTGAAGCTCCCCCTGCACCACCACCACCTACTCCTCCTACTCCTCCACCTCCACCGACTACTGCATTTGATGTAATTAAAATGTTTATAGATTTATAAACAAGAACTATTACACCTCCTGTGCCACCATTTCCACCTTGCCCACCACCACCTCCACCACCTGCTCCATTTGCACTTCTTGAGCCACCACCACCACCACCACCACCACCATTTGCAGATTGAGAGGATTCTGAAAAAACAGGTGTAGTTGCACTTGGGGTAACTGAATATAATGTTGTAGCATTTATAGTAGTTCTGGGCATGACTGCTGGATTCGTTACATTTGCTGAAGTGTTACCTGTGCCTCCTACACCTCCTACTGAAACATCTGCTCCTCCATTCCCTCCTTTATTTGCTGAAGCATCTGCTGAACCTGAACCTATAGAGTTTGCTAGAGTAGACGCTTTTGTTCCAATTGCACCTGCGATTCCTGCACTTCCATTACTTGAGCCCGTTCCTCCACTAGACCCAACACTACCTGCCAAACCTCCTTTTATTGTTCCGTCATTTAATGAAACACCTCCTGCTCCACCTGCTCCAACTGCTCCAGAACTTCCAGATGTGCCAGTATTCCCCGTGCCTCCTGCACCTCCACCACCTCCTGCACCACCAAATGAACGGATAAAAGAGTCAGAAGAGTTGATAATATTTTTTGCATATATTGCGACTATTCCACCAGTTGAGCCTGCACCACCTCCACCACCACCT
This sequence comes from Ferruginibacter sp., assembly GCA_043770525.1. Taxonomy (GTDB): domain Bacteria; phylum Bacteroidota; class Bacteroidia; order Chitinophagales; family Chitinophagaceae; genus Ferruginibacter. Next base: position 4,373 of record JAYVID010000121.1, on the reverse strand, counting down.
CCACCACCTCCAACCGCAGCTGCACCTCCTGCACTACCCACTCCACCAGTATTACCATTTCTGGCAATTACACCTGTGCCATTTTGCGTTAAATCTTCCAAGACAAATATTTTATATCCATTAGGATTAAGAGTAATCCCTGTATTTATAGTAAGATTATTATAAAACATATCTCTTGTTAAAGACGTGTTTGAAGATATTACAACATTTCCATCTGAACCATCTCCAAAAAAAGAACTTGTAAAAGCTGGTGTTAAAAGTAGCCATGCACTTCCACTCCAATATTTCCAGACAGATGGTGTTGTATTGCTATGTAAAAACAGCTGACCAACAAAAGGACTAACTGGCAATGTTGTTCCTGTGTAATAATCTGTTGGGTATGTTATTTCTGTATTATTTATTTTTATAGCCTTACTTAAAAAAACACGACTAGCACTATTAGTTATTTGGGCTGTAGTTATATTTGTTGTTCCTGTTAAAGCGTCTACTACTCCTATTCTTAAGAAGTTAAAATTAGCACCTATTGTTGTCTGTATTTGATTGTCTGTTGGGCTTGCTGTATTAAATCTTACTAATTCTACTGTTGCAACATTAGTTTTTAAAACATTTGGGTCTACAGTCTGGTCTACTTTTACTATTACAGTGTCCCAAAATCCACCCGCTGAGCTTGGCACACTTAAAATTACATCTGTGTCGCTTTCTACTATTACTTTCCAAGTTTTACCTGCTTTTGTAAAAGGCACTAAAACCTTACCTGCTTTTATTACTACGTTTCTTGCCACAGGACTATTCTGTTGTATATCGAAAGTTTTTACACCCAGAGAGTCTGCCAAATACCCAGATTCTAATAAAACATCTTGAACGAAAGAGACTTCTTTGTCTGTGTATTGTGCTACGGTTGAGTTTATGAATGTTGTTTTTATCATATTTATTTAGTTATATTTATATAATATCACAGATTAGTTATTTTGTAATTCTGTTATTTTTTTACTTTGGTCTTTTAGATAATCTAACAAATCTTTTGTATTATCATTTAATTTTATACTTATTTGTTTTTGACTACCTGTAATATTTACAAGTTTTGTTAACACTTGATACTTTGTATTTATGTTTATAAACTTGTTGTATATTCTTACGCTTACTGTATCGCCTACATTAAATGTATCTTTTACTTTTGGAGACAAGGTTATTTCTGGCGTAAAAGTTTTATCTTGAAAATCTCTTTGAGCTTCTGTTATTAAGGCTGGGCTTCCAGATACAGAGTAATAATTCTTTACTGCTTCTAATACGCCATATTTTGCTTGTAGAGGTGCATTATTTACATAAGCAGAGCCTACACTATTATCTTTGGCTAGTATTGCTGTGACTATGTTTTGACCATTTTCACGCACATTAAAATTGAGTAAGTTGCTGTTTTCTATTTGCCTTATGTCATATTTTAAAACTACAGAAGCTGACAAATCATTGCCTAAAACTTGAGCTACATTTAATACTCCTTGTGGATTTATGTATAGCTGATTTTTCCCTATTAAATCTTTTATTACATACTCTACTGTGTCTGAATTAGTGTATGTTTTTGTTACTAATCCTGCTATATCTATTGTTCCTGCTGTTATACCTGTATTGCTTATAGCGTTTATGTCATTTATAATTTGGCTTATAGTAGCCTGATATGTTAAACCCGCTGTAAAACTACCTGCTATTCTATCTTTTAATATTTGGCTTATGCTTACTGCTCTTATTTTTACTACATTTAAGTCATAAACATTATCATTTATGTATCCATAAAACATGCATGTGCTACCCTCGTATATTTTTACTCGGTTATACATGTTTATATTTGCTGGCGTTAACTTTTCATCATCTGAACGGCAAGTGAACTCACAGTAGCCGTCTCCATTTATTTGATTTTCATACACCAAAGACTCATAGTTAAGACTTGTTAATACGGTTAACTCTACATTGTTAAAATCATATAGATATATTCTTATGTTAGATTGCATAATAGTTTTTATATTTTATTTCTAATACTGCTGTTGGCAATAATCCTGATACATACGGGTCATTATCTGATGTGTATAAAAACTTGTTTTCTCCTGTTACTAGATTTATAAATGACGAGTCTAAATCTACAAAACCAGAAACGTCATTTCCAAAATTATTCATTACAGTTCCATTTTCTGTGTCTATTTCTACCCATGAGTTCTGATTTTCTAAGTCGAGATTAAGTAAAAATACTTCTCCTGTAGTTGTGTTAGTTATTTTTGGATTGATTATTTTTTGCTGAGACTCGCCATAAACTCTTATTACTGGAAATCCACCATTACCTATTATGTTTACTGTTAACGTATTTTGCCAATTCGGATTCCAGCTTAAGGGCAAAAGTGTTGGAAGTATTATGCCTCCTTGCTGATACCATGCTCTTGTTCCTGTTGCTGTTGCTGGTGTTCCTGCGTCTAAAATGTAATTAGTCTTGGCTTTTAATTGTATTATAAAGTTCATTATATATCTTTTTCCTAATGGTCTATCAAATTGTATATCGTTAGTTAATTTTACTTCTACAGACTTATTTACACTTGCGTTATCTTGCCATTCCATAGTTATATGTCCATCATTTATATCTGTTGGTTGCAATGGCAAAGAAAATACTCTTAATAGGTCTTGCTTCATTTGCTCTAACACTATTTCATTTTCGGCTACTATTATGCCCGAAAAGTTAAAAGACAACTTACCGTAATAACTAAAAAAGTCCCAATAATTATTCTGACCATTTCTATCTAACTCATTATTCTTTACGGATTTACTTATGCTTGGATAACTTTGCAAAGCATATACATGGTCTGGCGTTAATGGGTTGTGGTCATTTAGTATTAGTTCTGCTCCTGACTTATTTTTAAAATTATATTTGTAACTTATCATGTATTTTAATTATATATTATTTTCTCTCTAACCTCCACAACATTTCATCTAAGAAGCCTCTTGTGTTAGCTGAGCCTACTCCTGTTTGATTTACTGTTATGTTATTTGTTTGATTTCTAGCTTGTTCTAGTGAGTTTATTAACTGTGGATTGCTTTGAACCATACTTGCTGGGATTACGAACTCACCTGCATGAACCTCGCCACCTTTCGCACCTACAAAACCACCTGCACTGAATTGCTGTAGCTGGCTATTATTACCTGCTCCCCCTACTTGAGACTGTAGAGAGATTACATTTCTTAATGCAGTTGCCATTTCGCCATATTTCGCTATTGCGTTTTGTGCAAAGATTGTTATATCTGCTGTTCTTTTTGCGTTCTCTGACACTAGAAAAACGGTTAACTCATCTTCGAACTTCTTTTGTGTATCTATTTTATTTTTAAGAAGTAAAGCTTCGGTTATAAAAGAGTTAGTTATGCTTAATATCTTCTTATTCTGCTCTTGTTCAAATAATGCAAATTCACTTAATGTAGCATCTATTCTTGCCTGTGCTATTTGGTCATTTAAGCTTACTCCTGTGTCTATTTTTATTGCGTTAGGGTCTAAGCCTGCGTCGGTTAATCTTTTTCTTATGTCTTCTATTTGTTTTGCACTTCTTTCTTCAAAGCCGACTCTTGCATTAAGAGTTTCTTCTGCTCTTTTTAATTCTAGATTATCTTGCTCTGTTCTGTCTGACTTAGCCAGTAAATCTTTTCTTTTATTTTCGGCGTTTATTACTATGTCGGCTAGTTTATTTTTAGTCTCTTCAAGATTATTAGATAGCGACTTTGAAAAATCATTAAAAGATTTTGTTAAGTTATCTTTTAATTCTTTGCTGGCTTTTTGTGACTGCAATGTTGTCTCTAAAAGAGTTTTATTGAAGCTTTCTAATTCTTTTTTAGCTTCTCCTCCTGACTTTTTTTGAGCTTCTGTGGCTTCTTTTAGTTTTTCTGTGGCTTTCTTTTCTGAGTCTTTTGCTTCGGTTAATGCTTTGGTTGCTATTTTGGCGTCGTCGTAAGTTTTATTTAAATTATTTAATCTGTTTTGAGTATTTGCTAGGCTACCTGCATCATCTTTTACGGTTGCAAAAAACTCTTTAATTATGTCTATACTTCCTTGTGCTGTTGTTTTTGTGCCACTAAAATCTAATTTTATGTCTGTGGCTAGCTTAAAACTATTTAAAGCACCTGCGAAATCGCCTGTTAACGCTTTTCCTATACCGCTGACTACATCTTTTACAGATAAGCCTATGTTTTTAAATACATTTATTACGTCGTTACCGAATGCAAAAACTAAGACTGCATTATTACTTAAAAGTTTTGCTAAAAAAACTAAACTTGAGCCTGCTGATTTAATAAATTTAATTAGTAAACTTCCAAAAAGTGTTAGTTGTAAAATTGCTTTACTAACTTTTTCT
>JAYVID010000120.1:0-5510 GCA_043770525.1 Ferruginibacter sp. | reverse complement strand
CCTTTGCACGCCATTGCATATTTTCTAAGCCATTACCTTTGTTTACACTATTTTCATTAAACCCTACACCATTATCTGTAATAGATATTTTAAAATTTTTATTACTTTCTATTTGGTAAGTTATTTGTGTAGCATTAGCATGTTTAATAATATTCTGTACTGCCTCTTGCAATATTTTATTAAGATGTATAGCTGTAGCTGCACTTAGCATTTTATTGTTTTCGATATTTTCTTCTGCACTAAAACTTAATTGCTCAAAGTTTTTTAAAATTTTAAAACAATAATTTTTAAACCCATCGCTAAATTCTTGTACAGATATTTCTTTGTTATTCAACACCCATATTGTTTCTCTAAGGCTTGCTAAAATTTGCTCTGCATTGCCTTGCATTTTTTGTACATCATCAGTATTACCTGTTTTAGTTTTGAGCTGTTCTACATTTGCAATAAGAGCACTTGTATATGCGCCCATGTTATCATGTAAGTCTCGGCTAATACGATGTCGTTCTGTTTCAAGCTCTTGCTGCAAAGCAAGTTTTTGTAATAATTTTTCTTGTTTCTTCTTGTTTAAATATTGGATAATAAAACCAATAGAAAAAATTAAGCTAATTATATATAAAACCAACGCCCACCAACGCTGCCACCTTGGCTTGGTTACACTAAATTTTACCATTGCTTTTGCTTCACTTTCGTTTCCATCAGTATTTATGCTTTTTGTATATAAAGTATAATTGCCCGATCGTAATTTATTAAAACTAATTGTTAGGCTATCACTCACTAATTCCCAAGGGTTGTCGTTTAGTTTGTAGTAAAATATAGTAGGATTTAAAAGTAAATTATCTAAAGGTTTAAAATAAAATGAGATAATATTGGCGTCATATTGTAGTTCAAAATCTTTAAAAGATTTTACTATTTTTTCATCAATAATAATCTTTTGTAAAGCTACATCTATGTCTTTTTTGCTACTATTTAGTTCTGCTAATTGTAATATTGATATTCCATTGCTTGTAGATAAAAAAAGTTTATCTGTAGAATAATCATACAATGCTTCTACAATATTTTCTTTTTTGATATTCACATTACCATTCCCTATTGCTTCTAGCATTCCGTTGGTATATGTATGTAAATATTTGTCACTTATTACCCATATTTTTCCTTTGTGTGATGTAAAAATCGCTTTTACAATATTGCCTTTAAAACCATTCTTATTGCTAAGGGTTTTTACAACTTTGTTATTAACTATTAACGATATGCCATTTTTGCCACCTACCCACAAAGTATCGTTATAGCTGTGCAATATGCTTGTATAATTACTATGCAATCCGTTTTTAGTAGTAAAATGTTGTACGTTTTCAAAATTATTATTGCATGTAAAAAAACCATCTTCAAAAGATAACCCCGCATAACCGTTAGGCAAGACTATTGTTTTTTCTATATTGCCAAAAGGTAAGCTTTCAAATTTTGTTTTATCTTCTTTAAAATTTGATACTATGAAAAAACCGGAACCATAAGTGCTTATTAACCAATTTTTGTTATAAGGTAAAATGCTTGAGATGCCTGCACCAATTGAAAAAGTATTTTTTAATGTAATGTTATTATTGGTGTATTGATAATAATGTAACCCTTCAAAAGTGCCTACCATCAGCGTATCGTTACTAATGTAAAAACTAAGTGCATCTTTTCTTATAAATTTTGTAGCTATTATTTTTTCTGCTGATAGTTTATATAAAATGCCATTTGCCATACCATAATAAAAACCATTATTGTATTGTAAATCTTTTAGTGGTAAATCTTTTGGAGTAAAACTTAATTTACCATTCGGTTGTAAAACATATACACCTCCACCCAAAGTAGATAGATAAATAGTACCATGTCTATCCTTATATATATTGCTAATATTTACATTTGCTAACCCTTGCTCTTGCAAATAATTTTTTATTTTATTTGTTTTTTTATTTATATCATAAAATCCGCTACCGGCAATAGCTACATATAAATTTTGCTTTGTATCTAGTGTGTATATATCTCTACCTACTTTTAAAGTAGAATTTATTTTTATTAAGCTATCCTGCTTTCCATCATCTGAAAAATAATAAAACCATTTACTATTTATCAAATAATTTTTTTTAGCAGTATATGCAAAATTTTCATCTTCATTTTTTAATTGGATAGTATGCTTTACAGTATTTTTATACTTTGAAATAAAATCTTTTTTCTTATCTCCAATAAAGTAAAATTGGTGTGATACTTTATTAATAGTATCATCAAAATTTATGTTATCCTTATCATAATTGTATTCACTTAATTTTATAGGATGTAAAATATCATTGTATTTATAAAGCCAATTGGTTATTTTAAAATATTTTAAATCGTTTGCCGACCATAACAAATCACCATTGTTATTACTACTAGCTATTGTACGAATATTTGGTTTGCTGCTTGTTACCAAAATCACTTTCTTCGTTTCTATATCAAAATGGTAGAGGCCTTTTTCAGCTATGCCTAGCCAAAGTCCATTGTGGTTATCGCTTATTACGGTATTAATATAATTTCCGGGCATGCCTTTATCTACATCCCACACCTGCCATACTGCACCATTAAAAAAACACAAGCCCTTATCTGTGCCTGCCCATATAAACCCATTGCTATCTTCGTTGGTACAAAAAACATAATTACTAGGTAGCCCATTTGCAGTAGTAACATATTCAAATAGAGAGGCTGGTTGTGCAAATAAAATTTGCACCAAAAATATAAAAATGATATGTAGATATAATTTTTTCAACTTTGTTGTTCTTTACAAAAATAAACTCCACAAGCTTTTATAAAATCAAAGAAGATTAAAAATACTCTAAAGGGAGTAGTAAGTGTTACTATTTTTATATATGATTGTAGTTGTTTTTAATCGATACTTATAAAATTAGAAATCAATTTTATATAGCATATCGAAACTGTGCTTCTTTGGGTTTTCTTGACAATATTTAATAACAAATTAATTATAATAAAATAATTAAACAGCGTAAACTATACTTTTTATTCACTTTACGCTGTTTGCTTTATTGCTATACAAACAACTCTTCTATCACTAAACTCTTTTCTACAAGGCTTTTGGTGTAAATATTGGGTTGTATACCATTTACAGTAATTAGGGTTGTAATAATATATTTTTTTGTTTTTAGTTTACTTTTAAATTTTTCAATTTTGTTTTTTAGTTGTGCAGCATAACTTTTAGTCATTATAAATTTACCTTCGGTAAATTTTATTTCGCATACGTTTATTACTTTATCCATTCTATCAATAAGCATATCTATTTGAAAGCCCTCTGCTTTATTTTTTGCTGGCATATACCAAGAGTTGGTAGCATACGACACGTCGCTTATGCCCAAAGCTTTTGCAATGGCAGGGGTATGTATATCTTTTAGGCAAATGGCTTCAAATGCAAAGCCTGCCCATATTTTAAAGCTATTGGTTTGCGTAATATTTCTCCACGATAAGCTCATGCCGCTGTTTACTTTCATAAATTTATGATGAAACAAGCAATACTCATCTACCATTCTATAAATACCATCTCTCTTTAATTTTTGATACGGCACATGAAATTTTACAAAGCCACTTTGTGTAAGTTCTTCTAATGCTAGTGAAGCACTACCACCACTAGCCACTTTTGCTTTTTTAAGTAGCTCTGGGTAGCTTAAGCCACTTGGGTTTGCTGCTAATGTATCCATAAAAAGCCGATGATTTATCTTATAATCAAAAATAGATTCTAACAATATTTCGTATTCATCTTTCAACAGAGCATCTTTTGCAAAACATAAATGTTGTATGTTTTGCTCCACACTAAAATCTTTTCGCAAATGTTTTAAATAAAAAGCCACTCCACCAAATACCATGTACAACTGTAGTATTTGATACCTCAAAAAATATATTTTTCTACTCTTTAAAAATAACTCTGTTTCGGCTAATGTAAATTGTTGCAATCGTATATTTTGGGTAACTCTTTTGTACAATGAACCTTTATTTTGTATTAGTCTTTTTACCATCCAAGATGCATTGGAGCTGCAAACTATTAGTAAAATATCTTTTCGCTTATTGGCCCAACTATTCCAAAATTGAGAAAAGGCTATCATAAAATCAGAATTATCTTTTGCTAACCAAGCTATTTCATCAAAGAAAAAAACCATTTTTGTTGCCGATTTCTTTTTTGTAAAAAATGTTTCTAACAACTCAAAAGCTTCAATCCAATTGGTAGGTTTATTTTTTGCGGCAATGACTTGTGCTGTATATTTTTTATATTGCTTACAAAACAATGCTAAATGTTGAGCATTATCAGCGTTTTTTTCGCCTGCTAAATGAAACTTAATATTCTTTTCAAATACTTGTTCTATCAAATAAGTTTTGCCAATTCTTCGCCTACCATACACTACAATAAATTCAGAGTCGGTAGAGTTTAATCTATCTAATAGTATTTGTTTTTCTTCGTTTCTGCCAATAATATTTTGTAGCATGTTGTATTTTTTAAAAATACATAACAGCGTAAACTAACATTTTTTATCACTTTACGCTGTTACATCATACCACAAATATATACATTTTTATTGGTTTTAAAAAATATGCTAACAGCGTAAAGTCACTTTTTTAATCATTTTACGCTGTTGAATGAATTACTACTATTGGTGTATTGTGAGCTTTTATATTAAAAATAGTAGCTTCAGATGCCTAATTTTGCTGCATTCTTAACCATCTTATATAAAAATTAAATTTACAATTCTAGTTTTTAGCTTCTGTAGTTTATTATGAAAAGTTATTTTTAGTGAAAAAATATTTCCACAGAAGCACGGTTTTTTACTTCGCAAAAAATACAGTTTTTTTAAATCCTCACTTTTATTTCTACACATAATTTGCTATAGTAAATTAAAACTGTGTTTCTGTGCCTCTTTGGCAACCCATTTTTGCGACTGTGTCCGCCTTTGGAGGAAGCAAAAACCACTCCGTCTTTTCCTTTTATAAAACGTCTTTTTGGCAAAAAATCTTTTTCACTGCAAACCAAAACTATTCATCTGCGACAACCCTAATTTTTGCGAAGCTAAAATCACTCCCCGTCTTTTCTTTTTACAAAAATCCCTTTCCGTCTTCTCTGCGAAATAAATTAGCCACAGATGCACAGTTTTATTATGTTATATAAAAAAAGCTCTTTCATTTTCTTATAAATTTCTTTTTTGCAACAAATCAAAACCGTGCATCTGCGGCTATCCCCATTTTTGCGACTGTGTCCGCCTTTGGAGGAAGCAAAAATTACCCCCGCTTTAAACTATAACAAAACGCCTTACCGTCTTCTACCGATATAAATCGGCATTAGCGTCGGCAAATAAACCTTTCACACAGTAGTACCCCTCAAAAATACTCCCTATAGAGTATTGTTTTTTTTTATAATACCATCCATTTTTGTACCTACTAATAAACTACTTCGTATGAAAGCAATATTTACCCTGCTCATAAGCTTATTTTGTATAGCTGCA
>JAYVID010000119.1:0-5788 GCA_043770525.1 Ferruginibacter sp. | reverse complement strand
CCAAAATCTATTTTATTTGCAAAACTTAAATTTGCTACAGTAGTGTTTCTAATTACTGATAGAGTATTAGGGCCAGTATTACTAGTAATAATATCCAATTTTCCATCATTATCAATATCCGCCGTCACTACTTCCCAGGGAAAACCTCCTGTAGTATAATCTAATCTTGAATTCATTGTTATATTTCCTACAGTAGAAATATTTTTAAATACTGATACTGCACTTGAACCACTACAAGTTATTAGTATATCAATTTTACCATCATTATCCAAATCACCTACGCTTAGGCCTTCAGGAGTAGCAGCTGTCGCAAAATCTATTTTCGCAGCAAAAGTAATATTTGGTCCTGCATTAGTATTTCTTAATATAGAAATAGAATTACCACTTTGATTACTTGAAATGATATCTATTTTTCCATCGTTATCAATATCAGCAATGGTTAGTTTTCTTGGCTCAGCACCTGTGCCAAAAGATATTGGAGTGGCAAAATTAATAGTACCAACAGTGCTGATATTTTTAAATACATAAACAATACTAAAAGTAGGGTTTGCTACTACTAGGTCTAATAAGCCATCATTATTAATATCGGCAGCTTTTACAGCTATTGGATTTACTGCACCAAAAAAACTTGTGTTACTAAAACTTACGGTACTAGAGCTTGAAGTATTTCTACCCACTATTACTAGATCGTTTGTAAAACGAGTAGATGCAACGTCAATTTTACCATCTAAATCAAAATCACCTTCTATGATAGAACTACCACCCCCAACGGCAATTGCATTTGCAAAAGATGAAGTAGTAAAATTTTGTCCCCCTGTTGCATTGGTTATGATAAATGGATTCTTGGAAGCTCCAATTAAATTATTCGTTAATACGGTTACAGGCTTATAGGTTGTTCCGATAGGTACTGTCATTGAAAGGGTAGTAGAAGTAGCTGCTGTGACTACAGCTTTTACCGCACCAAAATAAACCACATTGTTCGCAGTAATTGAACTAAAATTACTACCATTTAAGGTTGTTGAGATACCTATTGGACCATTTGCAGGTACAATTGACGTAATAACGGGCACTTGCGCATTTATGATAATTGAAGTAAATAAAAAAATAGTAAACAGGTGTAAATATCTCATCAGGATCTAATTTTTGGTCTAGCGAAATTAAGCATTAAAGACTAAAACATTATAGAAATTTGGCGGAGAGATTCACTGAGTATTAGAATTTATAACGAGAAGTTGCAAAATCGAGTATAAAGTAAGGGATTTCGCCATGGTTGGCGCCTACTTTCCTCCCCTTGTTGCTAAATTCGCATAATCGTTCCTTAATTTTAGGGCAGGCATTGTTGGTATGCAGGGCAGCTGCCAAGCGTACCAACAATTATAGTAGATCTTGCATTATATTATTTTTTAATGGCAGGCTACAATAATGTTGTTGGTACAGCCATGCTTCTTTACCCACGCTGCATACCAACAATGACGTTCGCTTTAATAAATCAAACTAATACGAAGAAAGTATTATTATATTTTGAAATACCAACAAATGCAAAAAATAAAATATAACGCCATTTTTGTAATAAAATGAAATTTAAAACGTTACCTCCATATTAAAATAATTAAACCAAAATAATATGAAAAAATATTTTTTGTATATCATAACACTAGCATTATTTATTGTATCGTGCAAAAAAAATGATCCTATTGTTGATGTAATATCACCGCCAATACAAAACTATATTTTACCAAAAAGTATTACAATAATTAATGCAAATGGAACTTTCACTTCTACATTTTCATATAATGGAAATAAGCTTGTTAGCATCGTAGGAACTTCTTCAATTGTATCTTACACATACACAGGCAATTTAGTAACAAAAATCACTTCTACAAATTCTGCTCCAAATGAATCATTAAATATAGAAGATTTTGTATATAATATTGATAATACAATAAGCTCAATTGCCACATATTATGAATATAATAACAGTGGGCAAACAATTAAGTCTAAAAATATTATTAGATATATTTACAATGTGAATGGGACAATAAATCAGAGAAATTACAATATAGATATCAATAATGGTTTAGAAACTCCGGATAATTATTCAGTTGACTACACATTTACAAATGGAAATATTACTAAAGGAAACAATATTAACTACAATAGTTTCAATTTAAGAGAACAAATATTTGAATATGATTTAAAAAATAGTCCATATAAAAATGTTCTTGGTTATAATAAATTATTTAAAGAACGATCGAATACAAATAATTTACTAAAAAGAATATTAACTGATACAATATATTTTAATGGTCAAACAATCGTAACCAGTGATATTCAAACACGCACTTACGTGTATAATAGTGACAATTTTCCCACCGAAATTAAAAACTTTAATTCAAGTGGTACATTATTGTCAACAACACAATTCACTTATTAATATGTAATTCCTCCGCCTTCGTGGGTACTCATGATAACAATAAACGAGTAGCATCCTACACGCATTCTCCTAGGCTTGGTTTTCAACCAGCCGAGCCCGTATTACAAAGCAATAAAAATATAAACACAAAAGCCACAGCTTTGAAACCAAGTGTTGGTATGCAGGGCAGGCCTAGCAGCCAAGCGTACCAACCCCTCGCCTGCGTTGGTAACCCCTTGCCTATGTTGTAAACTCTTACACACGTGAGCACCCACACTTCCATCCGTGCGACGCTGAGGCATGGTCTCGACCAGCCGACTAAATTATTAAAATTGTTTGCAAAAAACCAAAGTACTTAATACCACCCCCACTAGCAGAAATGAGACAAGAGTTTTATGCTTTGGCTTTCTATGCTGTAAAGTATAAAAGAGGTTGTATTCACCTTTCGTAGTTTTGCTTGGCAGCATATCGCATACGCCCAAGTAGAATAAAAAAATTACTACCCTTATAAAAAATACCATGAGTATAGAAACACTCCGAGCAAAATTGCATACCATCGTTAATGACATTGAAGATGAAGTAGCATTAAACATTTTAATGGAAGATGCTGCTATCTATCTTACTACAAAAAATAATGTAGCAAAAGATAGATTATCTGCTGACCAATGGGCAACCATTGAAAAAGCACAACTACAAATAAAAAATGGCGACTACAAAACGTATGATGAAGTAAAACAACATTTTTCTCAATGGCTTACCAAGTAATATTTTCAGAAGAAGTTTTTGAGAAGATAAATCATATAATTTTTTTATTTAGAAACTAATTGGACTAAGGAAGTAGCACAAAATTTCCTAATCAAGTTTTATAACTGTATAGATAATCTTGCCTATAATCCCAAAGCGGGAATGCAAACTTTAAAAGATCCAGGCGTAAGAAAGTTTGTAATTACAAAACACAATACGCTTTATTATCAAATTAACGAAGATAAAATAGAGCTACTTACCGTATTTTTTAATGTGCAAAATCCAGATAAAAATAAATTTGAATAGTTTTTCTTCATCGCCTTGGCACGTGTCCTACTCTCCCTCTCCCTCTCACTAACAAAAATGAAACGAAGGTAAATGTGCCTTAACTTTATGTACCGTTCTATACCTTTAAAACAATTAAAAGTAGCATATTAATTTTTGTGCCGTAGGCACTACCTGTTTGTAAAAAATTAAACGCACAATGCACTTTGCCGCTTAGCAGTTACCCTTATGTATGTACGGTTGCGTGCCTACGGCACGCTTGCTAGCTTTTATGTTTTTGGTTACAAATAGGTAGCCTCTACGAGGCAACGGCACCCCCACTAGCAGATTTGAGGCGTAGCAAATGTGCGCTAGCAATCCGCACTGAAATAAAGAAATACACGGAAGCGGGGATCACAAGTGAAAATTTGAAATACATTTAGTTACGTTGATTTACTAAACAATTTGCAATAACGTTATGTAAACTTTCTTTTGTAAACGGTTTACTTACATAATCATCCATACCAGAATCTAAGCATTTTTCCATTTCACCATTGGTAACACCTGCGGTTAATGCTATAATCAAAGTTCTGTTGGCTACTTCATGCTTTCGTATTTCTAAGGTTGCTTGCAAGCCATTCATTTCAGGCATTTGTACATCCATAAAAATAATGTCGGGTTTGTGCATAATGTTTTTTGCAATAGCATCTTTCCCATTTTCTACTTCAATAATTTCTACATTTGGAAAAAGTTCAGTTAAAAATAATTTCGACAACATCATATTTACTTTATTGTCTTCTGCTACCAAAATCTTTTTTATTTTTTCATCTCCTGGTAGTTGCATGTTAGCATCAACGCCTCCAATATTATTAATATTATGAATGGTTTTATTTGCAATTTTAAATAATACATCAAAGTAAAATAAACTCCCTTTACCAGGTTCGCTTATTAGGTTTAATTTACTGCCCATTAGTTCCACCATTTTATTAGAAATACTAAGCCCTAAACCTGTACCGCCATATTTTTTTGTAGTGGTTGCATCTTCTTGAGAAAATGCTTCAAATATTTTTTCTTGATACTGTTTTTCAATACCAATACCTGTATCTCTTACTGCAAAACGAATAAAACATTCCTCTTTGTTTTTAGAAATTACATCAACGGCTAGTTCAATTTCTCCCTTTGTTGTAAATTTTATAGCATTGCCTATTAGATTTATTATAACTTGTCTCAATCGTAACTCATCCGCTAAAATAAAAATTGGGACTTCTTCGGAAAGCTTCAGCACCAATTTTAGCCCTTTTTCTTTTGCACTAAAATTTGTAAAACTTATTAAATGCTCAAACAATTCCCTCAAGTTTGTGTTATCATAAGAAAGCTCAAGTTTGCCCGATTCTACTTTTGAGAAATCTAATATATCGTTTACAATACTTAATAAAGAATTGGCAGACTGACCAACTGTATTAAGGTATTGCAATTGTGTATTATCTAATTTTGTATTCTTTAAAACATCAATAAAACCAATTACTCCATTGAGTGGTGTCCGTATTTCATGGCTCATGTTTGCCAAAAATTCCGACTTAGATTCACTGGCTACAAGTGCCATTTTTTTTGCGTCTTCTGCATTTTGCAATGCAGTAATTCTACTGCCAATAAAATAGTAAGATAGCCCAAATACAATGCTGGAAATAAATATAAAATTAATAACAAAGAAAACACTAGAAATTATAGATGATGGTTCGTAAGCAAGTATAGCATGTTTATCTAATATACCAATAAGAATAGTTAGAAAAATATATAAACTGAGCCAATAAAGCGCATTTCTAATGGAAATAAATGTGAGTGCAGTTATTAATGAAATGATGGCCCAAAGCATTGAACCTCCTGATGCAACAAAACCACCCATTACAAATTGAAATGCAAAAGGTAAAAACAGGCTTAGCAGTACTTGAATAAAACGAGTTGTATGAAAATTTTTTGTAAGATTAAATCTACAGAAATTTAAAAAAGTTAATAACGTATAGGCAAAAGGTATTGTGCCTTGTAAATAAAGCCCTAGAAAAACACACATGCTACCCCAAACTATACCTCCAAAACTCATAGCACAACCAAGGTAAAGCATAAAGTTTTTTTGAAGAATTTCTTCCTCCGTATCATTATTGGCAACTCCTACCTTTTTTAAATTATCAATATTCATTATAGTTAGATTAACTTTAATTGTTCTTTGTATAGAAATAGTCAATATTTTCTCAAATCCTTAACGAATAAAATTATATAAATTGTATGTTACAAGCAGATTTATAACATAAAATGACCATTTTATAATGACTGTCCGTTATTTGGTTTAAACTAATTATTTTAGTATATTTG
>JAYVID010000118.1:0-5082 GCA_043770525.1 Ferruginibacter sp. | reverse complement strand
GCTATAGTAGCCAAAGTCGTATTTATAAAAAAACCTGCATAAGCCCATTCCTTAAGCATTTTTGATTTATTAGTTATTACAGCTATTACGCCTAGTATTTTAGCAATGGCTAGTGGATAAACCAAGTAAGAAGGGTAATGCATCATTGCAAAAAAGCCTTTAATCATTTCATATTTAGTAAAATACATAGAGGCAGAAAAAAGCATGATGCCGCAAAAAATAGACGTAGGTATCCAGTATAAAATTTTATGTTTATTCATATCTTTAAAGAAGCTAAATGTAAACTAAAGATAGCATTCTAATTCACGGTGTAGGTAATTATTATCTGCACTCTCCTATTCTTAGCTCTTCCATCTACAGAATTATTATCAGCTATTGGATAATTAGAAGCCTTACCAATAGCAAAAATATTATCTTCCAATTGTGGTATTTTCTTTACAAAGTATTCCATAACAGCTACAGCCCTGTTGTTTGATAAAGCAACATTATGTTCTTCAGATCCTGTATTATCTGTATGTCCCTCTATATCTATTTTGCTAATGCTTTTATTTTTAAATTTTATAACAAGGTTATCTATTAATTTTTTAAAAGTAGGTTTCAATATAGCCTTATCTGTTTCAAAAAAAACCGAGGGTATGTTTATCGTATCTTTTATAGACTCTGGTAATTCAACATATTCATCAATCATAGTCCGCTCAGAGTGCCTAAGATGTTGCTCATAAGTTTGTTCTTTATTTCGTAGATAATTATTACACAACGGCTCAGCATTTATAGCTGTACAAGAAACATCATCTAAAAAATAAAACATATCACCAGCTTTGTTCATTCTATATTCACCTGCAAAATCAAATTTTGTTTTACTCAAATTTCCAATTAAACAAAATCGTTCATCACCATTTGCTGTATAAATAGTTTCATAAAAACTCCACCCATGTATATCTCTTATGGTACTATCTTCAAAATGTATATTTGCCACAACTGTATCTTCAAGAAAATTATTAGACAAAAATTCTTTGTTTCTAAAGTAAAAATCTAAGCCATAAAATTTCTTACCTCCCGTATTTAACAAAAAACTTATTTTATATTTCTTCCCTTTTTGTAATGGGCATCCAAGCATAGTATATACATAAGACCGTTTAATATTTTTTGTATAAATATTTTCTATAGGTACAGTAAGCAATTCTTTACCAGAAAAAGGTTTTGGATAATACCGAAGCTGTGGTGTAAGTGCTGGCTTTATATAGAACCAAGCAGCATTTGAGCAAAGTTGATTTAGCTCAGTACATAAATTCAACTCTTCAAAATCACTGTTAAAAAATAAATTTTGACTCTTTATGGGTGATGAAAAAACAACAAAAAAGCAAATAAAAAGTAAGACAGGGGGTAACTTTTGAAACATCAATAAATGTACAAATTGTAATGTTATAGAAAACTTAAAATGTGTTTTACCTCAATCTTTAACTAGCCTTTACCTCAGCACACAAGTCTTGCAATACCTTCTTAGCATCGCCAAAAAGCATAGACGTTTTTGGTTGGAAGAAAAGTGCATTTTCAATACCTGCATAGCCGGGTTTCATGCTACGTTTATTTACAATTACATTTTTTGCTTGCTCCACTTCCAATATTGGCATGCCATAAATTGGAGAAGCAGGGTCATTTTTTGCAGCAGGGTTTACTACATCGTTAGCTCCTAAAATCAACACTACATCTGTTGTTTTAAAATTACCATTGGCATCTTCCATTTCTTCTAATTTTTCATACGCCACATCTGCTTCTGCAAGCAACACATTCATGTGCCCGGGCATACGACCTGCTACTGGGTGTATGGCGTACGAAACTTCTACACCTTTATCTGCCAATATTTTTTCTAGCTCATGGCAAGTATGTTGTGCTTGTGCTACTGCAAGTCCATAACCAGGCACTATAACTACTTTTTTTGCATAACTCATAAGCATGGCTGCATCGCTTATGGTTACTTCTTTATATGCACCGCCTTGGTCTGTAGATGCAGAGGCAGCATTACTTCCGCCCCAATTACCAATAATTACATTGAGCAAACTCCGGTTCATAGCTTTGCACATAAGCACTGTAAGCAAGGTGCCTGCCGCACCTACTAAAATACCACCTGTAAGCATGGCTTTATTATCGTATAAAAAACCGCCACAAGCTGCTGCTACACCCGTAAGAGAATTGAGCAAAGAAATAACTACGGGCATATCTGCACCACCAATAGGCAACACAAAAAATATACCATATAATACAGCTAGGGCAAAAGTGCCATAAAAAAATAATTGTGCATTTTCAGGAGAAGCAAAATAAGTAAGCACAGTACCTACTAAAATAATAGCAAACAATAATGCGTTAAAAATATGTTGTCCTTTAAAACTAATATCCTTTTGTTTACCGCTAAGTTTAAGGTAAGCAATAATACTTCCTGCAAAAGAAATACTACCAATTACTAACCCAAAAACGATGGCAATGTAATGTCCCAATTCTATTTCGTTGCCGCCAATTTTATTAAACTCAATAAGAGAAATCAACATAGCACATGCACCGCCCATACCATTAAAAAGGCTTACCATCTCCGGCATCTGTGTCATTTTTACCCTGCGTGAACTTACCGCACCAAGCACCCCACCTACAACCAATGCGCCAAACATCCATGCCAAATTTCCTAAGCGATGTCCATCGGCTGTTTCATACAAAAAAATAGTGCCAAATATTGCTAACGCCATTCCGCCTGCTGCTATAAGGTTTCCCTTACGAGCAGTTTCAGGGTGAGATAACATTTTTAAACCTACAATAAATGTTACAGAAGCTATTAGGT
The DNA here is from genome assembly GCA_043770525.1 of Ferruginibacter sp. GTDB lineage: Bacteria > Bacteroidota > Bacteroidia > Chitinophagales > Chitinophagaceae > Ferruginibacter. The sequence goes on along the minus strand of JAYVID010000118.1, from coordinate 2,255 downwards.
AAATGATGGTGAGAATGGAAATCATATAAGTTCAAGGTTTAAAGTTCAAAGTTCAAGTTTTGCGAAGATTATGTTTTGTTGAAAAGTGCGAATTGCTTATTTGCAAACTGCCAACTGGCAACTGTCTAAGCTTTTTTCTTTTTAAACATTTCTAGCATTCTATCTGTAACCACAAAGCCGCCTACCACATTAAGTGTTCCTAATACCACTGCTAAAAATCCTAAAATTAATGCCGTATAATTATCAGATGCTGCTTCGCCCATTACAATTAATGCACCAATGATAACAACACCATGTATGGCATTTGCACCACTCATAAGAGGCGTGTGTAGTACGCTTGGTACTCTGCCAATTACTTCTATTCCTAAAAATATCATTAGGATTACTATGTAAATTATTTGTTGGTGGGTGGTGAAAAAATCGAGCATTGTTGTGAGTTTAAAGTTCAAGGTTCAAAGTTTAAGGTTCAAAGTTTCTACATGTATCGAAATCCTTTTAATTCTGAATCTTTTAAATATTTTACAAAAGCAGTTATTTTTTTACTTAAGTTTTCTGTTTTTATTTTTAGTTCATTAAATTTTTCTTCATTTATATGCAACCTATCAAATGCCCTATAAAGCTGAGACCTAACTTCACCGTTTGATGCTTTTGAGATTAATAAGAAATTGATAAATTCTTTATTTCCTGTTCTCTCAAATCCTTCTGCAATGTTATCCATTACGGAACCTGAACTTCTACTTATTTGGTTCTTCAATTCATAGTCTTTCGAAAAAGTTCCTTCACAATATATTTTCCACAAATCATTTGCTTGTTCTCTAGCCAATTGCCAAATTTCTAAATCCTAAAATTTTTTAACACTTGCCATTCCTAATATTGATTGATTTAAACAAACCTTGAACTTTGAACCTTAAACTGCTTGCAAAACTCTATCATTCGTAACCACCCCACCATGTGCCACACAAGTCCCCTTCACCAAATCATCTTCAAAATTCAAATTTATTCCCCCTTCTTTATTTATTATTAATTGTAAGAAATTTAAAATATTTTTTCCATATAATTTGCTTGCATCACTTGGCATATCTGCGGCTAATGAAGAATTACCAACAATAGAAACGCCGTTTACAACAACAGTTTCATTATCTTTTGTATGAGAAGTATTTCCACCTGTAGAAGCCGCCAAGTCTATAATTACAGACCCACTTTTCATGCTATGCAACATTTCTTCTGTAATCAATATGGGAGCTTTTTTTCCTGGAATGGCTGCTGTGGTAATTATAATATCAGCCTTGGCTACACTCTCTGCAATACGAGCTTTTTGCCTTGCCATAAATTCTTCTGTTTGTTCTACAGCGTAACCGCCTGCCTTTGCTGCATCGGCTGCCCCTTCCACTTCTACAAACTTTGCACCAAGGCTCATTACTTCTTCTTTTACTTGTGGGCGTGTATCAAAAACTTCTACCACAGCGCCCAATCTTTTTGCAGTGGCAATGGCTTGTAAGCCTGCTACACCTGCACCCAATATGAGCATTTTTGCTGGAGGAATACTACCCGCAGCTGTCATAAACATGGGAAAATATTTTGGATATAAGTTGGCCGCAAGCAATACTGCTTTATACCCTGCAATGTTTGCTTGGCTACTCAGCACATCCATGCTTTGTGCACGAGTAGTACGTGGCAGCATATCTATACTGAAAATGGTAAAGTTTTTTTCTGCTAAAGATTTTATATGTGCAGCATTAAATAGTGGTTGATAAAAACCAAATAATATTTTTGCTTTACAATTGGCAATATCATCATTTGATAGTGCATTGATGGATAAAATTATATCTGCTTGTTGCAATACCTCGTTTCTGCTTGTGCAAGTAGCACCTGTTGTTATGTACTGCTCATTAGATGCAAAAGCATTTTGACCTGCACCGTTTTCAATAACAACATTTACTTGTTGCTTTTTAAGTGCAATAATATGTTCAGGCAAAAGGGAAACCCTAGTCTCTCCGTTTGTTTCTTTTAAAACGCCAATTTTCATAACTAAAATTAATGGTTGTAAGATAATGATTTTGTTGATTAGTTGATTGGTTGATAATGGAACATTTTTTTGAAGTTAGTAAACTCAAGTAATAAACCAATAACCAATCAACTAGTATCTCACCACAAAATGCTGCTTTACTTTAAAATCTTTCTTTAAAAAAACTATGCCAATAAAGAACAAATCGATGGTAAGTGTAATCGCTTCGTGGGCTTTTATTTCTTCCCAA
>JAYVID010000117.1:0-3920 GCA_043770525.1 Ferruginibacter sp. | reverse complement strand
TCGAACATTAACTAATAAATAATGCCACTCCCTTTTTTTTATACAGATTACATTTCTACTTCAGATAATATTGTTGTATTAAATGAAGATAATTCCAAGCATATAGTGCAAGTACTTCGCATGCAAAATGGTAAGCAACTAAAATTGACCGATGGTGTTGGAAATATATTGTTAGCTGAAATAACGGATGCGCATAAGAAAAAATGTACAGTAAAAATTATAGAAAGAACGAAGTATGAAAAGCCGGTAAATAAAATTTGCATAGCCATTTCTCCCGTAAAAAACAACAGCAGGCTTGAGTGGTTTTTAGAAAAAGCTACAGAAATAGGCGTGAGCGAAATTGTATTGCTTATGTGTGAGCGAACGGAAAAGCAAAACATACGAATGGATAGAATGAAGGGTATTTTAATAAGTGCCATGCTTCAATCTCAACAAGCTTGGTTACCCATTTTAGAAGAACCTAAGAAGTATATGGAATATATAAAAACTGTAAATACAGAAAATAAATTTATAGCTCATTGCGAAGAAAATAAAAAAACTTCCTTAAAACAAATAGTGAAAAATAACACAGGCCAATCAACAATACTAATAGGCCCCGAAGGAGATTTTACGCCACAAGAAATTGAATTGGCGTTAGAAAATAATTTTACTGCTGTTGCATTAGGAGATACTAGATTAAGAACCGAAACAGCTGCATTGGTAGCCACTACATTACTATGTGTTCAATAAAGAGCATTTTGCAAAACACCTCTTACAGAATAATATTTTTTACCTGCCATTTGCTAATAACTATATCAATTTGATTTTAAAAATAATTCAATAAAAAATTTTTAGCTCTCAGATTTAAAGGATTTACACAGATACAATTGGGCTAAACAATATATAAAATTGGTAGAAGATATCAAAAAAAAATGTGTTGAATTTTATGTATGATATCTTATAAATGGTAAAAAGTATAATATTTTAAACCACCATTATTTCCACTTCTTTTGCAGCTAAATATTTTTCAACTGTTCCTATATTTCTGTCTGTTACAATTTGTGCTTCTGCTTCTGCATCCTTACATTCATCCTCACTTGCACCGTCTTTTTGTAATTTTTTTATTTGTTCAATTGCATCTCTGCGTATGTTGCGTATAGATACTTTAGCATGTTCACCTTCTGCACTACATTTTTTTACCAATTCTTTACGACGCTCTTCTGTAAGTGGCGGTAAAAATAAACGAATAATGTTGCCATCATTTTGTGGGTTTATTCCAATATTTGCAGCAATGATGGCTCTTTCAATTGCTTGTAACATATTTTTTTCCCACGGTTGTACAGAAATTGTACGAGCATCCAATGCAGTAATATTAGCTATTTGGGCAATGGGTGTGGGGCTACCGTAGTAATCTGCTACAATTCCATCAAGCATTACAGGGCTAGCTTTTCCGGCTCTAATTTTTACTAATTCTGCTTCTAAATGAGCCAATGCTTTTAGCATATTGGCAGATGTTCCAGTTATAATATTGCTTAATTCTTCAGACATATAAATTTGTATTGGGTGCAAAGCTAAAAAAATCTGATGTGTTATCATCAGATTTTTTATGTAATTTTTTTTATTTATATTTTATTCAACCTCTACCACTTCATTGGCAAAGTTTAAAATCTTACTGGATGTTTGCATTTCGGCATTAAAACTTGAAGCTTCAAAAGAGGCCTTTATTTTTTGTCTACGAAAATAAATGATAATACCGATTAAAGAAAAAGCAATAGCTAGTAAAACAACAACTAATAAAGTAGTATCAATGTTTCTAAGAAAGTAAGCAGTGGCTATAAATAAAATAGAAGCAAGTACACAACTGAAAGTAATTTTCCTATGCGAAAAGCCTAAGTCAAGAAGGTAATGATGCACATGCATCCTATCTGGGCTAAAGGGTGATCTTCTATCTAAAATTCTTAATGAAAATACCCTTAAGGTATCAAAAAGAGGAACCATAAGAATAGCAAAACCCATAGCAGGCGATGCGCTACTACTGATAGATACGTTTGAACTACCAGCAACATTAATAAATTTTATTACCAAAATAGAGTTTATAATACCCAATAAAAGGGAACCTGTATCACCCATAAAAATTTTTGCTGGTGAGTGGTTGTAAATAAGAAAACCAAGGATAGCTCCAGATAATGAAAATGCCATTACTGAATACAATACATATTCACCACTTGTATTTGTAAAATAAAAATAACATCCAAATACTATAGAGGTTACTAGACCTAGACTACCTGCAAGCCCATCTACCCCATCTATTAAATTAAATGAATTGGTAATAACAATAATAGTAAAAATGGTGAGAAAAATACTTGCGTACCTCGGAATTTCATTTAGCCCTAAAAACCCATGCATGTTATCTAAATAAATATCTCCAAACTTCATTATTATTCCAGCAGCTAATAGTTGCCCTATAAATTTTTTATTGGCAGATAAAATAAGAATGTCATCTTTTAATCCTAAAAAGAAAATTACAATACATGCTGCAGCAAAGTTTTTTAGATTACCTATTTCTTGAGCAGCTTCTGGCACACACATAAGCATGGCTACAATAAAGCCTGCAAAAATACCCAATCCGCCTAGGGTGGGTATTACAGCCTTATGAACTTTCCTTTCGTCCGGCTCATCAAACAATTTTTTACTTTTTGCAATTTGTATTATCACAGGTATCGCAAAAAAGGTAATAATAAATGCTAGAATGGCACTAAGAATAATATATTGCATAAATAGCTATAGACACCGTTTAACTACAAAAGTATTAAAATTGTTTGTACTACCGTGTTTTTTTGTGATAATGTTATAACTAAATAACAATATCACTATAAGTTGATCTTGTATTGATTTAATAAATAATGATTTATTCTTACTTTTTAATAAAATTTAATAATTAGTATACCAAAATAGCTACTTTTCTGCTAGGTTTGCATTAAAATAACCTATTAAATTACAAAAATGAATAATCTTAAAGAAACAGCAACACAAGTAAGACGAGATATAGTAAGAATGGTACACGGAGTACAAAGTGGCCACCCTGGGGGGTCTTTGGGCTGTGCAGACTTTTTAACGGCTTTGTATTTTGATACCATGAAACATGACCCCGCTTTTAATATGGATGGTAAGGGAGAAGATTTATTCTTTTTGAGTAATGGACATATTTCGCCCGTATTTTATAGTGTATTGGCACGCAGTGGGTATTTTCCTGTAGCAGAGCTGGCTACTTTTCGTAAGTTAAATACAAGATTGCAAGGGCATCCTACTACACATGAGCACTTGCCAGGCGTACGTGTAGCCAGCGGCTCACTTGGGCAAGGTATGAGTGTAGCAATAGGTGCAGCAGCAGCAAAAAAGCTAAATAAAGATCCTCAAACAGTATTTGTATTATTAGGCGACGGAGAATTAGAAGAAGGGCAAAACTGGGAAGCCATTATGTATGCTGGTAGTAAAGCTGTAGATAATTTAATAGCTACAATAGATGTAAATGGGCAACAAATAGATGGAAGTACTGATAAAGTGATGAATTTGTTTAGCCTTAGAGCAAAATTTGAATCTTTTAACTGGGATGTATTGGAAATGGATGGTAACGATATGGATGCTGTAGTAGCTGGCTTAGCAGCCGCAAAAAGTAAAACTGGTAAAGCAAAACCCGTTGTAATATTGATGAAAACAGAAATGGGCTCAGGAGTATCTTTTATGACAGGCTCTCATGAATGGCATGGTATAGCACCCAACGATGAGCAATTGGCTAAGGCATTGAGTGAATTGCCAGAGACTTTGGGAGATTATTAAGGGTTGCGATATTGTATATGTTGAATAGAGAAAGTCATTGAAATTGGAAATTAGTTCCAATTTTGATGACTTTTTATTTTTTTAGGAGTAGGTGGTTTATCTCC
>JAYVID010000116.1:0-7035 GCA_043770525.1 Ferruginibacter sp. | reverse complement strand
TCTGATGATAACATTGGCCTTGCAGCATCATGTACAAAAACAATGCAATCTTCATGCTCTATTTGTGCAAGTCCATTTTGTACAGAGTGAAATCTTGTTCTCCCTCCTTTGGTAATTTTGATTCTGTTATAATCAAAAAATGCATCTACTATTTCTTGTCCTTTACCTATATGTTCTTCTGCAAGTACAAGTATTATCTTACAATCATCAAAGGTTTTTAAAAAAGTATTAATGCTGTAGTACAATACTGGCTTACCTTTCAGCATCAAGAATTGCTTGGGTACATCACTATTCATTCTACTTCCATTTCCACCAGCTACAATTATTACGTATTTATCCATTTAAGTTTTAATCTTTATAAATTCCAATTACTTTTTCACCTTTACTATTTTGCATAGCCCTATACATACCAGCACTATTAAATTGCATACTTACATTTCCTTTTGCATCTACACCTATCATACCACCTTCCCCTTCAAGTTCTATTAATTTTTTATGCACTACTTCGTGCATTGCATCTTGCAAGCTCATATTTTTATATTCGATATGTGCCGCCACATCGTAGGCTGCTACTGCTTTTATAAACGGCTCTCCATGCCCTGTACAACTTATAGCGCAAGTGGCGTTGTTTGCATAAGTACCTGCCCCTAGCACTGGGCTATCGCCAATTCTACCATACTTTTTGTTTGTCATACCACCAGTACTTGTACCTGCCGCAATGTTTCCGTTCACATCACAAGCTGCTGCACCAACGGTTCCAAATTTTTTATCCTTCATTAATTCTTCTAACCCTTGGTGTGTATGATCAAGAGAATAATTATCACTATCCCTCATAGCTTTCCATTGATCGTATCTAAATTGAGAAAAGAAAAATTCATCAGGCTCTAATTTTATACCTTGTTTTATAGCAAAATCATTTGCCCCTTTACCACTTAAAAAAACATGGTTGCTGTGTAGCATTACTTCTGCCGCAAGCTCTATCGGATTACGTACATTACGAACTGCGGCTACGGCACCAGCTTCTCTATCCTTACCGTCCATTATTGCAGCATCCATTTCTTGCACACCTTTTTTTGTAAATACAGATCCACGCCCTGCATTAAACAATAAGTTATCTTCTAAAATTACGATAGCAGCTTTTACAGCATTTACTGCAGAACCGCCTTCTTCTAACACAGCATACCCACCAGTAAGTGCATCATCTAAAGCCTTTGTATATGCAGCCTCTAACTCTGGGGTCATATCTTCTTTAAGTATAGTACCAGCACCACCATGTATTACTATTGAAAATGTTTGCATAATTTTATATTTTTTTTACTATTATTTTCAATAAAGTGTTACTGGTTGTCAAAAATAATTTTACATTCTGTCATTAACTTATTTTTATCAATAGCAACCGTACCTACTTCTTCGCATACTAATCCACCAGCTATATTTGCAATTTCAGCCATTAGCCTTTCATTTTTATTTGCAGCATATACTACTGCTGCCACTGCTATTACGGTATCGCCAGCACCACTCACATCTGCAATGCTGCGTACATGTGTAGGTATAAGCCCTTTGTCCATCACACTTTCGTAGTATACCCCTTTTTCTGATAATGTAATAAATGATATATTGTGATTTATCTTTTTATGCAATGTTAAATGAATTTCGTGTAAAGAATCAGCCGTTATTATGTCTACATTAATATTCAGGGCATCTTTTATTTCTTGCAAGTTTGGTTTAAAAATATCTACAGCTTCATAAGAAAGAAAGTTTTTCTTTTTAGGATCTACGGCAGTAAGAATATTATTTTGTTTACAAATATTAATAACAGTTTTTATTACTTTCTCTGTAAGTACACCTTTATTGTAATCCTCTAATATTACTAAATTTGGTTTTTCTATAGTAACATATTTTTCAAAAGCAGCCAAAATCTTACTTTCCTCGGCTTCACTTAATTCCATAATCACCTCAGCATCTAGCCGCATCATGTGTTGGTTACGACTAATAATTCTAATTTTATTTGTAGTAATTCTTTCTATACTAGTGCCAATATAATCAGTATTAATTTTGTGCTGTTGCAATAAACGGGTCAATTGTTTACCTTCTTCATCATCGCCAGTTATGCTTATTGCATGCACTGTAGTAGATAATGCAGCTAAGTTTAAAGCCACATTGCCAGCACCACCTATTCGTTGTTCTTTTTTTGTAACAGCTACTACTGGTACTGGTGCTTCTGGAGAAATACGATCCACTTTGCCCCACCAGTATGTATCCAACATAACATCGCCAATTACTCCAATTTTTAATTGCTCAAAAGATTGAAAAAGTTTGTCGATTTCTAAATGACTAATCATACAACATTTTTATTTTTAGCTACAGCAAAATAATAAAGCGGAATACCTATTAGTACTATACCTAAGCCCCATCTTGCATATATAGGACTATAGTAAATAAGTAAAGTACAAAACACAATAGCCATAATAATATATATCGCTGGCAAAATGGGATAGCCAAATGCTTTGTATGGACGCTCTGCATTAGGCATTTTTTTTCTTAATATAAAAATACCTGCTATTGTAAGTGCATAAAATAATACTACTACAAAAGAAATCATATCTAATAGATTACCATATTTACCACTCAAGCAAAGTATACTAGCTACCACACATTGCATCCACAAAGCTACTTCGGGTACTCCATTTTTATTTAGCAGAGCAGATTGTTTAAAAAACAAACCATCCTTTGCCATTGTGTAGTAAACTCTTGCACCCGCTAAAATCAACCCATTGTTACAACCAAATGTAGAAATCATTATCATTACTGCTATTATATAAGTACCTGCATCGCCAAAAATAGATTTTGAAGCAGCAAGTGCTACTCTGTTGTTATCTGCATCTGCAATTGAATGCAATGGAAGCACATTGAGATACATCAAATTTGCACATACATAAATTACAGTTACTATTAGTGTGCCTAAAAACAAACTTAACCCAATATTCTTTTTAGGGTTTTTTATTTCTCCTGCAATAAATGTTACATTGTTCCAAGCATCACTACTAAATATAGAGCCAGCCATAGATGCTGCAATTGCCCCTACCAATGCCGATAACCCTATCGGCGCCCATAAACCGCCTTGCACAAATTCTCCCTTTACATTTTTCTCTTGTTGCATAGCATCAAATCCTGTAGCCCAATTTTCACTCCAAAAACTTTGCTTTACTAAAAAAAATCCGAATATTATCAATCCAAATAATGCTAATAGCTTAGCAGAAGTAAAAAGACGTTGAATCATTTTTCCTCCTTCTATTCCTTTTGTATTAATGAATGTTAAAAGCACAATTAAAAGAATGGAAACAATTTGAGCAGCAGAAATAGTCATAAAGCCAAAGTCTGCAATAATGTTTTTTTCGCTAAGTGGAGCATAAAGATATGCTGCAAATTTGCTAAATGCAACTCCCACTGCAGCAATGGTAGCAGTTTGTATTACAGCAAAAAAACTCCAACCGTATAAAAATCCTACTAGAGGATTAAAGGCTTCTTTTAAATAAACATATTGCCCACCAGCTTTAGGAAACATTGCACTTAACTCAGCATAACTTAATGCAGCTGTAAGAGTCATAAACCCAGTAATAAGCCATACTGCTATCAGCCAACCTGCACTGCCTACATTGCTTGTAATATCGGCGCTTACTATAAAAATCCCAGAGCCAATCATAGATCCAGCAACAATCATTGTTGCATCTAACAAACCAAGGGTAGGTTTAAATTCAGAAGTTGTTTCTGCCATAGCTTAAATTTAGATTGGCAATATAATACAAAGCCTTCACTTTTTAATAATAGTAAATAAAAACAAAAAAATGGTCATAAAAAAAGTAACATTTTTAGATGTTACTTTTTTTATTTAATTCATTTATTTTTTCGAATTCATTAATTCATTCATCCCAGCTATTACTTCTTTTGTAATGTTACTTGCTTCATTTTTGTAAAGCATATAATCCATACCATTTCCAGTAGTTAAAATATATTTATACTTTTCATCTTTATTATAATCAGCAATATATTTTTTTAGCTTTTTCTGTATATCTTCTAAAAAAGTGTAACTCTCTTCACTAAGCGCTTGCGTTTGCTGCTGCTTCTTCCCTTCGATAGTTTGTTGTTCTTGGCCAAGTTGATTTTGCAATTTTTCAGCTTCTTGTTGTGTTTTAGAGCCAGCATTTCTTTGAAATTCAGCAGCTCTATTCTGCAATGAAGTCATACCATTTCTCCATTCTGTTTCAATTGCTTTTTGCTTTTTTTCTAATTCTTGTCTTCGATTTTTTATATAAGTTATATTCTCATTCAAAGAATCGAGTTCTACATAAGCAATAGCTAAACTTTTGTCATTAGCAGTAGAACTATCTTTTGTAGCATTTTTTATAGCATTTGATTTCCTTTTATCATTGGAAAAAACTTTGAAAAATAGAAACCCAACTGCCAATAACAGAACTATATTTAAAACTAAGGAAAATTGCTTCATCAATAAATGCTTTAAGAGGCGCAATATAGCTAAAAGCTTAATTACAGCCATATTTTATAACCAATAATTATGATAGTATTAACCATTTTTACTATTACATAAAAATGCCCTACTAAAAAGTAAGGCTTATCTATTTGTACTATATAAAACTTATTTCATTACCTGCATTAACTTATACTCTAAAGCAGAGCCCCTTAGGTTTTTCCCTATTAAATTACCTTGTGGATCTAGCAAGAAGTTTTGAGGAATACTTTGTATACTAAACTGTTGAGCTACTGCATTGCTCCAAAATTTAAGGTCGCTCAATTGTGTCCAAGCAAGGCCATCAGCGGCTATGGCATCAATCCATTTTTGTTTATCCTTATCTAATGATATTCCAAGCACGGTAAAGTTTTTGTTTTTATAAGCCTCAAAAGTTCTCACTACATTAGGGTTTTCTGCACGGCAAGGTCCGCACCAGCTAGCCCAAAAATCTACTAGTACATATTTACCTTTAAATGTTGCTAAACTTATTTCTTTACCACTAGTATCTGCCTGCGAAAAATTTGCCAATGGTTTACCATAACCAGCCGCTTTATTTTGAGCAATTTGTTGTGCTATATAATTGCCAATGGTAGATGTTTTAATATTGGCATCTAGTGATTCATACATCAATTCTTGTTTTGCATAATCACCTGTAATTTGGTTGTGCCTGTAAATAGCCAGTGGGCTTATGTATGCGCTTTTGTTACTAGTAACAAATTTTTCTACAACAGATGCAGCTTCATCCAAAAATTGCATACTATGATTTCCTTTACCTGCAAACAAATCTTGGTACTTTGCAGTAGCAATATTAAACGCAGCAAAATCATTGTGAGATGCAGAGCCTGCAACGGTTGCAGCTTCTAGAGCAGTTGCTTTTCCAATTACAGTTACATTGCTATTATCAATAAAAATAGTAATAAACGGTGGTTGACCATTTACACCCATCACTTTAAAATCAGGATTAGTTACTTTTCCTGTAAAACTAAATTTCCCCGCTTTTGCAGTGGTTGTTTGTTCTTCAGCACCAGAGCTTCCATTAAGCATTTTTATGATTGTACCATCTGCCAAGCCTTCTATGGTTGCATTAATAGCAAACCCATCAGTAGGCTTAGTAGCAGATGTTTTAGTAGCAACTACTTTTTTAACAACAGTCTTTTTAACTGTAGGTTTAGCCTTTTTAATTTGCGCTTGTGCAAAAACAGGTAAAAACATCAAAACAAGAAAAAATTGTTTCATTTCAAAAATTTAGAATTGCAATTTAGTTTAATTGTAGTGAAAATATACACAAAAAGCTACCTTATTGTTTTTATAAAATTTATAGTGGTCGTTTGTATATTTTTAGCTTTACTTATGGCTTTTATGTATGCACTACCCACAATAGCTCCAGCACTGTATTTACAAGCATTGTTAAATGTTTCTTTGCTATTTATGCCAAAGCCTATCATTAAAGGATTTTTTAGCTTTAGGGCAGCTAGTTTGCTAAAATACTCATTTTGACCATCAGTATTTAATGTGCTTCCCGTTATCGAATTTGAGGAAACAGCATACAAAAATCCAGAACTTAGATCATCTGCTTTTAATATTCTTTCAACAGCTGTTTGTGGTGTTATTAAAAAAATAAGAGAAAGGTTATTTAGGGTAAAATATTTTTTATAAATATGCTCGTACTCATACATAGGCAAATCTGGCAAAATGAGCCCTGCAATACCTGACGAGGCAGCATCCACGCAAAATTTTTCAATACCATATTGCATAACAGGGTTTAGATATCCCATTAAAATTAATGGCACATTTATATCTTTTTTTATTTTTTTTAATTGTTTAAATAATAACTCAATTGTCATCCCATTTGCAATAGCTATCATATTACTATCTTGTATTACCGGCCCATCGGCAATGGGGTCGCTGTAAGGCATACCAATTTCAATCATATCTACACCGCTTTTTTGCAATGCCAACAATACCTCTGTGGTGCTTTCTTTTTTTGGAAAACCTGCGGTACAGTAAACGTTTAGTAGGTTTTTGGAGCTAGTTTGAAAAAGGGTTGTTAATTTATTATTCATTATAAATTCTTTTGAAATATTCCTACACACTAAAGTTGAAATTAAAAGGAGTGTGTACTTGTGAATTGAGCATTGAAAATTGAATATTGAACATTTTTAAATTTGAGTATTTGAATGTTCAATATTCAACACACAATTTTCAATGTTCAAATAAAAACGCTACAAAAACTTCATATAAGTGCTCAAATCCTTGTCTCCTCTCCCACTCAAATTTATCACCACTACATCATCTTTTTTAAATTTCATATTTTCCAAAACTGCAAATGCATGTGCTGTTTCCAATGCAGGAATAATACCTTCTGCTTTTGATAAATGAAAAGCAGCTTTTAATGCATCTTCATCTGTAACGCTTACAAAACTTGCACGCTTGCTTGCATGTAGGTTTGCATGCATGGGACCAATACCTGGGTAATCTAATCCTGCGGAAATGCTGTGTGGCTCTAC
>JAYVID010000115.1:0-13345 GCA_043770525.1 Ferruginibacter sp. | reverse complement strand
ATACAATTCTGCAGGGCAGTTTAACGTAGCTAATCCGGATTTGAAATGGGAATCAACTACTTCATATAATTTTGGATTAGATTACTCATTAAAAGGGGGTAGAATATACGGTAGTTTAGATTATTACGATAAAAACACTACAAATATTCTATTTCAGAGCACAGCAATACAACCGGCTCCAGCATCTATCTACTTTATAAATTTACCTGCAAATCTTAAAAACTCTGGAATAGAATTTTCCGTAGGTGCAGCAGTTGTAGATAAAACAAATTTTGGAGTAGATGTTAATTTTAATATTGCAAATAACAAAAATTTGTTAACAAATTTCTTTGCACCTGGTACTACAACCCCTATCAAAATTGTAACGGGTGAAATAAATGGTCAGGGTGTATCTGGTACTTTAGCTCAAATTATTACCAACAACCAACCAGTTAACGAATTTTATCTAAAGCAATTTAGTGGATATGATGCTACTGGAAACCCAATAGTGGCTGCAGATCCAATTTTTTCAGGTGATCCTAATCCACATACTGTTTATGGCTTTAGCACAAGCATAAGGTATAAAAAGATTACACTTGCAATAAATGCAGGAGGTGCAGCAGGTTTTATGATATACAATAACACCGCTACAAGTATTACTAATAAATTTGGATTAACTCAAGGAAGAAATATTGATTTAGCTGCATTTAACTCTGGAGAAAATACTTCTAGTGCTGCTGCTGCCTCATCTAGATTTTTGGAAAAAGGTGATTATTTCAAATTAAGAAATGCTACAGTTCGTTATAGCTTCGGAAATATAGGGAAACATGTTAAAGGATTAACTGCATTTGTTTCGGGAAGTAATCTTTTTGTACTTACTAAGTTTACAGGTTTCGATCCAGAAGTTAATATTGATAAAAGTAGTAACAACTACCCATCAAGAAGTATAGAATATGTTCCTTATCCAACGCCAAGAACTATTTCATTTGGTTTTAATGCATCTTTATAATTAGAAAAATAAAAACAAAAATTATGATACAAAATAAAAAATTAAAAATTTACGCTCTAATGCTTATTACAGCATTATCAGGGTGTACAAAATTGGACGAGGGGCTTAACAGTACCCTTACCAATCAGCAAACAGCTGATGCCTTAGGTTCGTCTGGTACTGGCTTGTTATTAAAAGCAGCATATTCTGATTTAACAGCACCATTTGGAGATGTTGGTCAGTTAATTAATCTAACTGGAAACGCATCGGATGAATCTCTTGTAGCTACAAGAGCTGGTGACTGGGATGACAATGGTGCATGGAGAGTAATGCACAACCATAGCTGGAATGCAGATTTGGGTTCACTGCTTGGTACTTTCAATAGTTTAAATAAAATCAACTTTGATGCTACGAATGTTTTGGCTTTTGGGCCTACTCCTTCTCAAGCAGCAGAAGCAAGATTTTTGAGAGCGTATGCTTTGTACAATATCTTAGATTTTTATGGTCAATTTCCGATAAGAAATCCTGGAGATAATCTTTTAAATGCACCGGAAGTAAAATCAGGGGCAGTAGCGGCAGATTTTATTATTAGTGAGTTAAATGCAATATTGGCAACTATGCCCGCAGCATCAGCTAACATTAATTATAAAGGAACAGCAGATGCTGCAAGATTTTTATTAATGAGATGTTATCTAAACAGAGGCGCATTTGCAAATAGAGCAGCACCTACTTTTTCTGACGCAGATATGCAGCAGGTAATTACTTTGGGCAATGCAATTATGAGCTCAGGTAGGTATTCTTACACGCCAGAATATTTTGATAATTTTACTGCAGACAATCAATCTAAGACAAAAGAAGCAATTTGGGCTTATGATAACACTTCTGGTGTTTCTGCAAATAATATGGATGTACGTTCTTTTTGGTATAGTACGCTTCACTATAATTCTTTTGACCCTAAAGCACCAAATGCAGGATGGAATGGTTTTTCTACCGTTGCAGAATTTTACAACACATTTGGAATTACTGCCGCTCCTACTCAAACTGCAGCAGATACAGCTCTTGACAAAAGAATTGGTGGTAGATTCAAAGCTGGTGTAACAGATGTTCCTGGTTCAGGATTAAGACCAGGTTTATTGATAGGTCAGCAATTTGACGATCTTGGTAATAAAAAGCATTATAGAGGATGGGTTGCTGCTGATGGTCCTAATGCGAAATTATTAAGTTTCAATCCTGTTATTGGAGCTAATATGTTTGAAACTACCCCAGGTTTGCTTGAAGCAACTGGTATTCGTATCTTAAAATATGCTCCAGATTTTGCAAACTATGATGGTGCTGCTGGTAATGATGTAATAATTTTTAGATATGCTGATGCAGTATTAATGGTAGCTGAAGCTATGATGAGAAAAGCAACTCCTGATAATGCTGGTGCATTAACGATGGTTAATACATTAAGAGCTGCAAGAGGAGCTGCACCTTTACCAACTATGACATTAGTAGCTGCAACAAATTTTGTACCTACTACATTACTTGCTGAAAGAGGAAGAGAATTATACAGAGAGTGGGTTAGAAGAACTGATTTAATTCGTTTTGGTGTCTTTTTAAGACCATGGCCATACAAGCCTAATGATAATCCAAAGTATTTACTTTATCCAATACCTTCTCAGGCATTGGCTGCAAACCCTAACTTAAAGCAAAACCCTGGATATTAATTTATAAGTTTAGTTTTAGTTTTTAGTTTTCATAATTATGTAAAAAGTCATTGATTTCAATGACTTTTTACTTTTTGGGGAATGTTTGCAAATTGTTATTCACCAAAATTTATTATAATGTTTTTAGAAAGTCCAATAAAAAATGTTGCCTTTTGCAGCTTTACGAGTTCATTGTGCTAAAAGAAACCCAAAATTAACAAAAGCTAAGGCCGAGAGTTTTTATAATTTAGAGTACCAAAAAAAAATATTTATGGTTTTAATTCCAAAAAAGATAGCAAGGTAATTTTATATATTATCTTACAGTATAACCATAATTTTATTTGTATATTGAACTATGAAAAACAATTTTCTTTTTATTATTTGTATAATATTTTTTATTTCTTGTAAAAATGTTTCTAATAAGAGCAACCCCTTATTTGAATTAATGAATAATACTGGCATTGACTTTAATAATAAAGTAATAGATGATAGTCTTGAAAATGGGTTTTTATTTAGAAATTTTTACAATGGAAATGGTGTTGCATTAGGCGATATTAATAATGATGGGTTAGCAGACGTTTTTATGACTTCAAACGTTGGAGCAAATAAATTATTTGTAAACAAAGGTAATTTTGAGTTTGAAGATATAAGTGATAAGGCAGGTATTATTAAAGATGATAAATGGAATACAGGCACAGTATTTACAGATGTAGATGGAGATGGCTGGCTAGACATTTACGTTTGCTCATCTGGTCACATGGGAACTGGCACAAGAAAAAATAAATTATACATTAACAATCACAACAGCACATTTACAGAAGCTGCTTCAAAATATGGACTAGATATTTCTGCCTACACTACTCAGGTTTCTTTTTTTGATTATGATATGGATGGTGATTTGGATTGTTTTATGATAAACAATAGTCCAATACCTATTAACCAATTAAACTTTGCAAATCGTAGAGATTTACCTGATAGTTTATGGAAAATTGCCGATTTTTTAAAAGGGGGTGGTGACCATTTATACAAAAATGATAATGGTTTTTTTAAAGAAGTAACAACGCAGGCAGGCATACACGGCGGCCTAATTAGTTTTGGCCTTGGGGTATCCGTTAGCGATATTAATAGAGATGGATGGCCCGATGTTTTTGTTTCCAACGATAGTTACGAAAGAGACTATTTATACATTAATCAAAAAGATGGTACTTTTAAAGATGAGTTGGAGCAATGGTTTCAGCACACAAGTTTCTCTTCTATGGGAGCTGATATTGCTGATATTAATAATGATGGTTATCCAGATTTATTTACAACAGATATGTTTCCTGTGGATGATTATCGCTTAAAAACGATGGGAGCGTTTGATAATATAAGCCTATTTAATGAAAAATTAAAATCAGGGTTTTATTATCAATACAGTAAAAATTGTTTACAATTAAATAATAAAAATGGCAAATTTGTGGATATAGCCAGGTATAGTGGCGTAGCAGCAACCGACTGGAGTTGGGGAGCACTTATATTTGATATGGACAATGACGGCTGGAATGATTTATTCGTTTGCAATGGCGTAGGAAAGGATGTTACCAATCTTGATTTTATGGACTTTTTTGCAAACGATGTAAACCAAAAAATGATATTAACGGGTAAAAAAGAACCGATAGATAAAATAATAAAAGAAATTCCATTAACGCCACTAGCAAATAAAGTATATCAAAATAATAAAAATTTACACTTTACAGATATTGGCGTTGAGTGGGGAATGGCACAACCTAGTTTTTCAAATGGAGCTGCTTATGCAGATTTAGACAACGATGGCGATTTAGATTTAATAGTATGTAATCAAAATCAACCTGCATTTATTTATAAAAACAAATCAAGAGAAAATAATAAAAATAATTACATAGGATTTTCATTACAAGGAAAAGAAAAAAACCTTTTCGCAATAGGAAGTAAAGTACAATTGTATATTGATGATCAAATTCTTACTCAAGAACTTTTTCCGAGTAGAGGTTTTCAATCGTCAGTTGATTACAAATTAATATTTGGCCTTGGTGCAAATAAAAAAATAGACTCAGCTATTATTACCTGGCCCGATAGAAGTATAAGTAAGTTTGATTCTCTTACGATAAATAAAGTGTATCGTTTTAATCAAACAGAAATACAAACAAAACCTGAAAAAATTAACATCGAAAAAACACATGAAACTTATTTTTCTAAAATAGAAACTAATTTTGAAAAGCATCAAGAAAATGACTACGTTGATTTTTATAATGAACGCTTGATACCAAGAATATGTTCGAGAGAAGGGCCAAAAGCTGCTACAGCAGATGTAAATGGAGATGGACTTACTGATATATATATAGGAAGTGCAGCAGGAAAAATTGGCCAACTGTACTTACAAACCCCCAATAGTACTTTTATTAAAAAAGAAGAAAATGCTTTTAAACCTTTTTTTGAATTCGAAGATGTAGCCGTTTTATTCTTTGATTTTGATAACGATTTGGATATGGATTTACTCATTTGCCCCGGTGGCAATAACCATCCATTAAATAGTAGGGAACTGCAATTGCGTTTATTTACTAATGATGGTAAAGGTAATTTTATACTAAACAATGCATCTTTTCCTAACATGAGTATGAATATATCTGTGGCAATTGCTAACGATTTTAATAATGATGGTTTTACGGATTTGTTTATTGGTGCAAGAAATTATCCAGGCATATATGGTAAAAACCCACAGAGTTATTTATTTGTGAATGACGGCAAAGGGCATTTTACAGATATCGCACAAACCAAGAACCCAGTAATATCGCAAATAGGTATGGTAACTGGTGCCGTTTGGGAAAATGTTGTTGGCGATAAACAAAAAGAATTAATTATTGTTGGTGAATGGATGGCTCCAAGAATTTTTTCTTATACAAATAATCATTTTGAAGAAGTAAAAACAAATATGAGTGATAAGTTTGGTTGGTGGCAAACGATTGCTAGTGCTGATATCAACAACGATGGAAAACAAGATTTAATTTTAGGGAATATTGGAGAAAATTTTTATTTGAAACCAAATGCTAACAATCCAGCAAAATTATGGATGAATGATTTAGATAAAAACGGGGATTTAGATAAAATCATGTCTTACACAATTAATGGTAAAGATATGCCCGTATTCTTAAAGCGTGATGTGCAAGAACAACTACCAAGTCTTAAAAAAGAAAATTTAAAACACAGTGATTATGCAATCAAATCTATACAAGATTTATTTTCAAAAGAATTGATTGGTACCTCTACAGTTAAAAAATTTGATTACACACCCTCTTGTGTAGCTATAAACGAAGGCAATGGAAAGTTTACGTTAAAAACACTTCCAGCTATGTCACAGCTTTCTTGTATTAATGCCATAAAACCAATTGACATTAATGGAGATGGTTTTATTGATTTGGTAACAGGAGGAAACCAATTTGGATTTTTACCACAATTTGAAAAATTAGATGCTAGCTTTGGTGATGTTTTAATTAATGATGGTAAAAGCGATTTTATTTGGCAACAAAATAAAACTACAGGCTTGAATTTAAGAGGAGAAGTAAAAGATATTGCAACATTTAAGAACTCAAAGGGGACTTTCTTATTATTTCTACAAAATGATGAGTACCCTTTTTTATATAAACTAAATAATGGCTTTCAAAAAAAATAAATTTTATACTTATAGTACATTTTCTAAACTTAGAATGCACTATAAGACTTTAGGTAGTTTTATATTATTTACAGTATTAGCACTTTCCCTTTCTTGTAATAAATCAAAAAAAAGGAACCCTTTATTTGAATTAGTAGAAAATTGTGGAATTGAATTTGTAAATAAAGTACAAGATAACGATACCATTAACATTTTAAACTATCGAAATTTTTATAATGGTGGTGGCGTAGCTACTGGAGATATAAACAATGATGGATTAGCAGATGTGTTTTTTACTGCCAACCAAGGTAGCAATAAACTTTTTTTAAATAAGGGTACTTTAAAATTTGATGATATTAGTTTAAAAGCAGGTTTTATAGATAAGTTACAATTTAGTACCGGCGTGGTAATGGCAGATGTAAATGCAGATGGGTGGCTAGATATATTTGTGTGTAATGCTGGGAGTATGCAAAATGCCACTTTGAGGAGCAACCAACTTTTTATTAACAATCATAATTTAACCTTTACAGAAAGCGCAGAAAAATTTGGTTTAAAAGATTCTGGTTATACCACACAAGTAAGTTTTTTTGATTATGATTTAGACGGTGATTTGGATATGTTTAAAATTGATAACAGTCCTGTACCTGTAAATAGCCTAGGTTATCCAAAACAAAGAGATTTAGTGGCAGACAAATGGAATGTTGCAGATTATTTAAAGGGAGGTGGGGATCATTTATATAGAAATGATAATGGTTATTTTATAGAAGTTACCCAAAAAGCAGGTATACACGGTACTTTAATGAGTTTTGGATTGGGTGTAACGGTGGCAGATGTAAATAATGATCGATACCCAGATGTATATGTATCCAACGACTTTTTTGAAAGAGATTATTTGTATATCAATCAAAAAAATGGAACTTTTAAAGATGAATTAGAAGAAAGATTACAACATAATGGATATGCATCTATGGGTGCAGATATTGGGGATATAAATAATGATGGATATCCAGAAATATTTACAACCGACATGTTACCAGCCGATGATTACCGCTTAAAAACTACTTTAAGTTTTGATGATATAGATCAATATCGATTGAAAGAAAGAAATGGATTTTATCATCAATTTTTACAAAATACATTGCAGTTAAATGATGGCAATGGAAAATTTAAAGATATAGCAAACTATAGTGGAGTAAATGCAAGTGAATGGAGCTGGGGAGCATTGATGTTTGATGCAGATAATGACGGATTAAATGATTTGTATGTTTGTAATGGAATTTATAGAGACCTAACCAATCAAGATTTTTTGAGTTTTGATGCCAATGAAATAAAAGAAAAAATAATGGCTACTGGCAAAAAAAATCTTTCAGAATTGGTAAATAAAATTCCTTCTATTGCAGTGCCCAATAAAATGTATAAAAATGAAGGGAAATTAAAATTTGAAGATAAAGGGGTGGATTGGGGCTTTGATAAAAATTCTTTTAGCAATGGTGCCGCCTATGCAGATTTTGATAACGATGGTGATTTAGATTTGATAGTAAGCAATGTTAATGAACCAGCATTTATTTATAAAAATAATGGTAGAGAACAAAATAATAATAATTTTATTGGCATTTCATTAAAAGGAAGTGGCAACAATACTTTTGCTATAGGCACTAAAATTTTGGTATATAAAAATAACGAAGTGCTGAGCAGAGAAATAATGCCCAGTAGAGGTTTTCAATCTTCTGTAGATTATAAACAAAGTATTGGAATTGGAAACAGTAGTAAGGTTGACTCTTTAATTATTATTTGGCCAGACCACACTTTTACAAAGACAATAAAACCAGACGTAAATAAATACTTTGTTTATACACAACCATTAAAAGGAGATATTGTAAATAATAAAGAAGAAAATAAAAGGGAATCTTTATTTGAAATTGTACCAACGCTTTTCGAAAAAAATATGGATGATGATTTTACAGATTTTTATAAAGAGAAAGGAATACCACAAATGCTATCGCATGATGGACCAAAAGTTGCTGTAGCAGATATAAATGCAGATGGGCTAGAAGATATTTATATAGGCGGAACTATAGCCAAACCTGGTATATTGTATGTGCAAAACAAAGAAGGGTCATTTATAAAAAAAGAAGAGCCCGCTTTTAAACAATATACAGGATTTGTAGATGGGGCAGTGCTTTTTTTTGATTGCGATAAAGATGGCGATGAAGATTTATTGCTGTGCTCTGGAGGTAATGTTGCGTTGCCTTTTAGTAGAGAAATTCAAAATAGATTGTTTATAAATGATGGAAGCGGAAATTTTAAAATTTCAACATCTTCTTTCCCTGCTAATAAAGATAATATTAGTGTAGCTATCGCAAATGATTTTGATAATGATGGCGATGCGGATTTATTTATTGGTGCAAGATGTGTAACTGGCGAATATGGTCTTACTGCAAAAAGTAATATTTATTTAAATGATGGTAAAGGAAATTTTAAAGATATGCCAAGTGAATATTGCAAGGGGATAGAAGATGCAGGCATGGTGACAGGTGCTATATGGGCAAATGTGGACGAAGACCAAAGTAAGGAATTAATTATTACAGGAGAGTGGATGAGCACAAAGATATTTAAATATAAAAACCAGCAATTTATACAAGCAAAAACAAACCTTGAAGATAAAATAGGCTGGTGGCAAACTGTTGCTTTTGCAGACTTAAATGATGATGGAAAACAAGATTTAATTTTAGGTAATATTGGAGAAAATTATTATTTACAACCTAGTACGAAACAGCCTGTAAAATTATTTTTAAATGATTTTGACAATAATGGACAGCTAGATAAAATAATAACCAGAACAATTGATGGAAAAGATAAGCCTGTATTTATGAAAAGCGAACTGGAAAGTCAAATGCCTTTTCTTAAAAAACAAAATCTGAGGAACAATGATTATGCAAAAAAATCGGTACAGGAATTATTCAGTGTTACACAACTTGAAAAGGCTTTAATAAAAAGTGTTACTTACTCTTCATCTTGTATTGCTTTTAATAATGGGCATGGAAATTTTACAATTCAAAATTTACCTACAAATATTCAATTTTCTTCTGTAAAATCTATTTTACCTATTGATGTAAATAGTGACGGCAAAATTGATTTAGTAATGGGAGGAAATGAATTTGGTTTTCAACCCCAGCTTGGTCGCTTAGATGCGAGCTCAGGTGATGTGCTGATAAATGATGGAAAAGGAAATTTTTCAATACTCCAACAAAATCAAAGTGGTATTGACTTGCATAGTCAGGTAAGGGATATTGCAATAGTAAAGAGAAACGGCAGTTTGAATTTATTATTTTTACAGAATAATGAATTTCCAATGTTATATGAAGCGAAAAAGAAAAATGCAATAGTAAAAAAACAACGATAAATTTTACATGCTTAAACCAAATAGACATACATTCTTTATAGTTTTTTTTATTTATTGCTTAGGCATTTTGTCGTGTAAAAATGAAATAAAATCCTCCACTCCTACTTTATTTAATGTGCTACAAGATGATAAAACAGGATTACACTTTAATAACTTGGTAACAGCAACTGAAAAATTTAACATGTTTAACTACATGTATTTTTATAATGGCGCTGGTACAGGTGCAGGTGATTTTAATAATGACGGCTCGGTAGATATTTTTTTTGCTTCGAACCAAGGCGATAATAAATTATACTTAAATGAAGGTAAGTTGCATTTTAAAGATGTAACATCCATGGCTGCTATTCCACAAGATTCTGCATGGTCTACCGGCGTATCTGTAGTTGATATTAATAATGATGGGTTACTAGATATTTATATTTGTAGAGTTGGGAAATTTGAAATCCTAAATAGTAAAAATCAATTATTAGTTTGCAATGGAATAAAAAATGGTATTCCGTTTTACAAAGATGAAGCAGAAAAATATGGATTAGATTTTTCTGGCTTTAGCACACAAGCTGCTTTTTTTGATTATGATATGGATGGTGACTTAGATATGTATTTATTAAATCATTCCATCCATCAAAGCAGTTCTTATGCTCCAAGAAATAATTTCACAAATAGTTATAGCCCATTGTCGGGTGATAAGCTGTATAGAAATGATGGCAAGCACTTTGCTGATGTAACAAAACAAAGTAAAATAAATAGCACTGAAATTGGCTATGGGCTTGGTATTGCCATCAGTGATATTAATTTGGATGGTTGGCCAGATTTATATATTGGTAACGATTTTCACGAAAATGATTATTTATATATTAATCAAAAAAATGGAACTTTTGGTGAAGAAAATAATCAACATTTAATGCATACCAGTAAATTTTCCATGGGAGTAGATATTGCTGATGCTAATAATGATGGTTATCCTGAAATAATTTCACTAGATATGCTGGCTGCAGACCCCAACATTTTAAAACGTTCATTAGGCGATGATGATTACGATGTTTTTTTTAATAAAATTGCTTCGGGATATAATTACCAATACTCAAGAAATAATTTGCAATACAACAGGCGCAATGGATTGTTTAGCGAAGTAGGTTTATATTCTGGCATTTCTGCTACAGATTGGAGCTGGGCACCTTTATGGTTAGATTTTGATAATGATGGATTGAAAGATTTGTTTATTGCCAATGGTATTCCAAAGCGGCTAAATGATATGGATTATATAAATTTTATTTACAATTCAGAAATTCAGGAAAAAATAAAAAATAGCGACATGAAAGGTAAAGACATGGCGTTGATGAATAAATTTCCCGAAATAAAAATTCCTAATAAATTTTATAAAAATAAAGGTGATTTGCAGTTTGCAGATATGGAGGCTGCTGTGGCAAATGACCAACCTACTTATTCTAACGGTGCTCTATATGCTGATTTTGATAATGATGGAGATTTAGATGTGGTTGTAAATAATATCAACGACCCCATTTTATTATATGAAAATAAAACTGCCAATTCATCAAAAAAAGATTTTGTAGAAATAAAATTAACAGGTGCAGAACAAAATATAAATGCTATTGGCGCAAAAGTCGTTTTATTTAAAGGAAGTAAAATTGAGACTTATGAAAAAAATCCTACTAAGGGATTCATGTCCAGTATGGAAACCCCTATCCATATAGGAATGGGAATTTCAAATATTGATTCAGCTTTTTTAATATGGCCTAATAATACATTTCAAAAAATTGTTTTAGACACATTATTACCGCTTCATTTATTTAGTTACAAAACAGGATTGGCACAATTTAATTACAAAAGTATTGTTGATTTTAAAAAAAATATTTCAACTTTTTTTACAAACATTACCAAAGATGTTGCATTAGATTATTTACACAACGAAAATCCATTCAACGAATTTGATAGAGAGCCACTCCTACCCCACATGCTATCTACCGAAGGCCCTGCTTTGGCAATTGCAGATGTAAATAAAGATGGGCTGGAAGATGTTTTTGTTGGTGCATCTAAAACTTTTCACAATGGCATTTTTTTACAACAACCCAATGGTAAATTTATAAAATCAATACAACCAGAAATGTTTTTAGATAGCATGTATGAAGATGTAAGTGCTACTTGGGCTGATGTAAACAATGATGGAAATATAGATTTAATCATTGCAACAGGTGGTAATGAGTATTATGGTACTGACGACCATTTATTGCCACGAATATATCTAAACGATGGAAAGGCAAATTTTAAAAAATTACAAAATGCTTTTACCAATATAACAATAACTGCTTCTTGTTTAGTTGCAAATGACTTTAATGAAGATGGTTTTATTGATTTATTTTTAGGAGGTAGAAGCATACCTTGGAATTATGGAGAAATACCCCGCTCCTACTTATTACTAAATGATGGCAATGGAAAATTTACTGATGTTACTGTAAAGTATGCTCCTGAATTAGCTAAAGTTGGTATGGTTACAAATGCAATTTGGTTTGACATTGATAAAGACAATAAAAAAGATTTAATAATTACTTGTGAATGGGGAGGCATAGATGCATTTATAAATACTAAAGAAAAATTTACAAAAAAAAATATAACGGATAAAAAAGGCTGGTGGAACTTTGCCTTGCCAGTTGACATTGACAATGATGGAGATATTGATTTAATAGCAGGTAACCTAGGGCTTAATAGTAGATTGCAAGCAACAGTAGAACAACCTGTAAACTTGTATTTTAATGATTTTGATGATAATGAAAAAAAGGAACA
This sequence comes from Ferruginibacter sp., assembly GCA_043770525.1. Classification (GTDB taxonomy): domain Bacteria; phylum Bacteroidota; class Bacteroidia; order Chitinophagales; family Chitinophagaceae; genus Ferruginibacter. The sequence continues at coordinate 824 of JAYVID010000115.1, read as the reverse complement.
GATACTTACTTATTTTATAAAAAATAAGCAAATTACATTTGCCAGTAAAGATGAATTGCAAAAGCAAATGCCGATAATTAAAAAAAAATTTATTTATGCGGCAGATTTTGCCAATGCTTCTTTTAAAGATATTTTTCCTTTTGAGAAAATGAAAAATGCTGCCATTTCTTCAGCTAACTATTTTGCAAATGCTTTATTAATAAATGATGGTAATATGAATTTCACCACTCAAAGTTTGCCTTGGGAGGCACAATTAACTACTTACCGTGATGCTACAATAGCAGACGTAAACAACGATAATTTGCCAGATATAATTTTAGCAGGTAATTATTACAGCAATAATATTCATGCTGGTAGATATGATGCAGATTTTGGCACTGTTTTGATAAACAAAAACCAAGGTAATTTTAGTTGTGAAAACCTACATGGACTAATAGTTAAAGGAGAGGTAAGGCATATTAGCCCAATAAAAATTGGTAAAAACACTGCCTTTGTTTTAGCGAAAAATAATGATTCAACTGCTGTAATAAAATTTAAAAATCCATTGAAATGATTTATTGTTAATTCTTACATTACAGGATAATAAATCTTAGTAATCCATTTACTACTATCGGTTTCTTTAAGCCTATCTGATATCAATGAATAAAAAGGAATAGCAGGTGAGCTTCTTTGATAATCATCTCCATATTTTAAAATTTGCTCCATTGCTTTCATCGAAATACTCATTCCTCCCTTTACTTCAGCAACTAAAATATTGCCTCTACCGAGCATTCTTTTTTGAAAAAAATCTCCAGACGATTCTAGCATCTTATCTGTAGGTAAAG
>JAYVID010000114.1:0-3787 GCA_043770525.1 Ferruginibacter sp. | reverse complement strand
GTATTGTAAGTGCCTATAACTTTATTTCCCTCTACAGCAAGGGTTGTAGCCAATTGTAAGCCTATGCCTGATGATGCGCCGATGATGAGGTATGTTTTCATTAAATATATTTTGTAAATAAATACGAAAGAAAATGAATATACGATTTAAAAGAATCGTCACATCGGGTTTTGTTCCATCGGGGTTTTCGCAATGGCAGCCTTTAAACCTAAAAGAAGCTTCTAGCGAACCCCCGATGCAGAAAAGAACTGTAAAGAATTACGAAGTCTTACTTTGTATTTTTTAAACCTTTTTTAATAAAATTTCTTTTACTAAAATGTTTATTATACATCGGGGTTTCGCCACAAAATATTTTATATTTCAAAGTTAATGCTTGCGAAAACCCCGCTGAGGCAGTAACCCGTAACCCGTAACTCATAATCCGAAACCTTTTATCTCTCCAACAATTCCCCAACCCTCAACACAACCTTCTCCACACTCGGCAACATTTCCTTTTCCAATACCACATTCATTGGCACCGCTGGTAAATTCAATGCACCCATTACTTCCACTGCGGCATCCAAGTTTTTAAAACATGCTTTGGAAACCCTTCCTGCCAGCGCTTCTGCAAAGGAATTATTTTGTTGTTCTTCGGTCAATATTAAACATTTTCCATGTTTTTTTACCGTAGCAAAAACAAGTTCTTCATCCAGCGGAAATAATGTTCTCAAATCTATAATTTCTATTTGTCCATCAAAACGTTTTGCGGCAGCTTTTGCCCAATACACTCCCATGCCGTAAGTAATAATGCAACAGGTTTCGCCATTATTTATTTTATCTTCATTAGCATGCATTACAATATTTCCTTTGCCTAACGGAATAATATAATCTCTACTCGGCTCCGTATTTTTTGCATCTTCTGTGCCAGGCACTTTGCTCCAGTATAGTCCTTTGTGCTCAAGCATTATAACAGGGTTAGGGTCATAGAAAGCCGCTTTCAGCAAACCTTTCATATCGGCAGCACAACTTGGGTAAACTATTTTTATTCCTTTAATAGTAAGCAATGTACTCTCTACACTTCCGCTATGATACGGGCCACCACCACCGTACGCACCTATGGGCACACGTATAAGCGTTTGCACCGGAAACTTACCACAACTCAAATAACAACTCTTTGAAATTTCGGTTACCAATTGGTTTAACCCCGGGTAAATATAATCTGCAAATTGTACTTCCACAATTGGTTTTACTCCCACCGCACTCATACCAACTGTGCTACCAATGATGTATGCTTCTTGTATAGCCGTATTAAAAACTCGGTGGTCACCAAACTGCTCTGCAAGCGTAGCTGCTTCTCTAAAAACCCCGCCAAGTCTGCGTCCTACGTCTTGTCCATACAAAACTGCTTCGGGGCAATCTTCCATTATTTCTCTTATGGCAAACAATGCAGCATCCACCATCAATACTTTTTCATTGCCTTGCGGTGAGCGCTCTCCCTTTTCTTCTGTAATATTTGTGGGTGCAAAAACATGGTTGGAAACAGTGGCTGCATCAGGCTCTGGTGATGCTACGGCTTTATCAAATTCGCTTTTTATAAAACGGTATGCATCATTTTCTATTTGCAATAATTCGTTTTCATTTATACTATTTTGCAATAAAATTTTTCTTAAATGAATAAACGGGTCTTGCTCAGCTTGTTTAGCCAATTCATTTTTTTCTCTATAAAAATCTTTTCGCACACCACTTGTATGATGCCCTAGCAGCGGCACTGTGGCATGCACCAAATACGGACAACAATTTTCACGCACGTCTTTTATCACTTCCTCCATCGTTTCAAAACTCTCCGTAAAATCTGCACCATTTATACTTATTCTTTTTATACCCGTAAATCCTTTTATAAATTCATATGCATTGCTCGTTCTTGCTTCTGCTGCTGTTACACTTATGCCCCAATCATTATCTTGCACCAAAAATATTATCGGCAATTGATGCAAAGCTGCAAATTGAAATGCTTCGCTTACTTCTCCCTCAGTAACAGAAGCATCCCCTAAAGAACACAAAGCAATTGGATTTTGGTACTGAGTATTAAGTACTAAGTATTGAGATTCGTTCAAATTATTGGAGTCTAAAGTCCCTCCTATGGAGGGATTTAGGGAGGCCTTGTATTTCAACCCCTGCGCCACACCAGTTGTAGGTATAGCCTGCATACCTGTAGCACTACTTTGGTGTATAATTGTTGGCTTGTCTTCTCCTCTATAGTTTGGGTGATTATAATAACTTCTTCCTCCGGTAAAAATATCTTCGCCTTTAGCAAGTAGTTGAAGCATCATCGTATAAGGTGCAAAATCCATTCCCAGCATCATGCTTTCATCTCGGTAATATGGGCTCACATAATCGCATGGCAGTAGGTTATAAGCAGTGGCTAATTGTATGGCTTCGTGCCCACGACTGGTGCTATGTACATATTTGCAAATAGATCGGTTAGCTTCGTATATGGCAGCCATAGCTTTTGCTTGGCACATATGAGTGAAGGCTCTTATTAAAATAGTATTGTCCAAATTATTAATTATTCGTTGCGCAAATTTAAGATGCTGCCAAAGATTAAAATATTTTTTTTATTTTTATCACTTTAACACACTCAAAAACTAACTTAATGCAAGAAAACCAAATCTATAGCATACCTGCTAAATACCGTAAAATGGAAAATTTACATATTGTATTTTGGCTACTAAAAGATATAAGCTGGTGCATGGTATGGAAGCCACTGGGTATATTAATGATTATACCTACCCTGGCAATATCAGTAATCATAAGCTGGAGAAATAGGCAATTTGTAAGTGAAACTTGCCATAATGTAGCTATTTGTTTTTGGATTTCTGCTAACTCGTATTGGATGGTGAGCGAATTTTTAGGCTTTGATACAGTAATATTATTTGGAGCATATACTTTCAAACATTTGGCAATTATTCCTTTTACTATTGGTATAGTTATACTTGTTTGGTATTATTTATGGGCAGCAAAGAAACATAAAGTTGGTGAAGAAATAATGACAGAGGTCATTGCATAAAGTAAATTAAAAGAAGTATATTATTTCAATATTAATCTTGGTGAAGTAATGCCTTGCTTTATTCGTTCCGCAATTTTGAGTGCACGCTCTATTTTTTTATCGCTATTTTTTACAAGGCTTAGTAAATAAATAAGCCCACGTTGGTTACCAGGTGTAATTGAATGAAATTTTTTATTGGCTTCCTCATCAGTATCCAATACTTCTTTTAACTCTTCTGGCATATCAAATTGATACTCGGTTTTGTCTATTACAAAACTCGCTTCTATTTCCATTCCTACTTTTAGTTTTAGTTTTTTGCAAATACTAGTACTAATCATTATAAAATGTCCGTCATCTTTTTTTGGCATGATAGCGCAATGCAATTTTTCTGTTTTGTTGATGGTGCAGATTACTCTTTTGTTGCTATCCTTGGTAAGTTTTGCTATGAGCTTTGCATCAAGCATAATAAAGTGCATGGATGATGGGAGTTTTTGCAGAGTATAGTTCATGGTGTAAAATTAGTGCGAATAGAGATGATTTCTTTTTAAAAGATTTCATCTCTTTAGAAATTGATTTATTGTTCAAAAATAAAAATTTTGCTTTAATAAATGATATTCAATTTTGTATCTTCACCATTAATAAATTGTAGCCAAAATAACTAATGCCATTATTTCAAACATCTGTACTCAACAAATATTTAGCGGAGCAAAATAAACAGCTTTTGGAGCAGCAATATGCTTTGTACAGAAGCTATTTTTTAAA
>JAYVID010000113.1:0-6243 GCA_043770525.1 Ferruginibacter sp. | reverse complement strand
TAGCTACACTTAACATTGATGTTTTAATAAACAATGCAGTTAGTTCCTTCTCCAACAATCATTTTCACAAAACGGATAGCCATCTTTTTCTCACAAGTTTTACAGAAAATATTTTACCGGTATTAAAAATTACAGCTGCATTTATTAAAGCGGCCCGCCAGCGAAAGTCAGGTAAAATAATTACAATACTTACAGCATATGTAGGCGGAGTGCCAGTATTAGGATTGTCAGAATATATTGCCAATAAAAACTATTTGCTTTCTATGGCAAGAAGCTGGGCCTCTGAAAATGTAAAATTTAATATTCAAAGCAATTGTGTATCGCCAGAGTTTATGGATACACCGCTTAATGCCACATTGGATATAAGATTAAAAGAAGAGATGGTAAAATCTCACCCGCTAAAAAAATTATTGACTACGCAGGATGTAGCAGAAGTTGTATCTTTTTTGGTAACTGCTCCTGCTCATGTAAACGGGCAAAATATTTTTCTAGACACAGGTAAAAATTAAAATATGAGTCCGGTAGCATTTAATATTTATACAACAGCACAATTGGGAGATAAGCTTGATTTACTCACGCAAGGCTTTAATGAAGTTTTCGAAAAAAACATTGAAACAAATTTCTTTAAAACTTATTTTACTTCAAACCCTCGTGGAGAATCGTATCACAGCATAATGGAGCATGAGGGCAAAGTTGTAGGAGCTATAACTGCATTGCCATACGAATATGCTTACCACGGCGATAAAAAAATATTTACATACCTCGGCGGATTATTTATACAGGAAGCTTATAGAAAAGATGCGTTGGCTATGTTTAAAATGTATAGAAATTTAAAATCATTATTAGTAGAGAAAAATGTGGCAGTAATGATGGCAGTACCCAACGATAAATCATACCCATATTTTAAGCATGCTTTAAAATGGACTGAGGTTGCAAACCTTCCTTATTATGCATTGCCTGTAAAAGCCGGCAATGTGCTTAAAAAAAACAGCTTTTTAAATGTGCCGTCTGCTATATTTTCTAAATTAAGTGCAACTGTTCATGGCGTGGGCAGTAGTTTAAAAAATACAACTACAAAAGATTTTGCTGTGCATATTTTGCCAAACGAACCTTTAATGGAAACGCACAGGTATAACAAAGATCATAAAATAGTAAAAACACAAAATCACTCTTTTTTTTATAGGATTGAAAATGAGGACGGCGTTCACACAGCATATCTCATTAATTTTTATAATAGAAAAAATAAGAAAGACCTTAAAAGCTTAACCGTAGCTGTAAAATATATTTTGAAAGCAGAAAAAGTTGATCTTATTCTTTTTATTGGTACAATGGGTTTTACCCAATCATTGCTAATTAAAATTCCAAAATCGAAAGAGCCAAGGGCTTTGCATTTTTGTGCAGAAATAATCGATAAAGAAGCCATAAGGGAAGATGTGTATGATTATAATAAATGGGATTTTGGTTTGTACAATTTTGATGTGAGATAAGAGAAGGGCTTTATTATAAATACAGAAATTAAGAAATGAAAAAAATAGTTGTTTTAGAAAATAATTTTACGGCCAGTGTTACAATAAGAAGTGCGTTGATGAATGCGCTGGCTGCTAATAATTTTGATGTGTATATACTTTCTTACGGCAAAGATCAGTTTGAGCAACAACTGCAAAATATAAATGCAACCTGCATAGATATCGGCACAAGCAATACCAACCCAGCTGAAGTAATTAAATACCTGCGTCGGTTACAAAAAACGATCAGACAAATAAAGCCTGATGTTTGCCTCACATTTACACCACGGCAAAATATTTATGGGAATATAGTTTGCAAAACCCTAAGTGTGCCGGTGCTTTCAAACATTACAGGTACCGGAGTTCCATTTCACATAAAAGGATTGGTGTATGGTTTTGGCAGATTATTATACCGCATGGTTTTAAAAAACCCTACAACGGTTTTCTTTCAAAATATGGATGATTTTGAACACCTTGTTGGCGAAGGTTATGTAAAAAAAGAGCAGGCAGTTTTAATACCTGGTAGTGGTATTGAAACAGAAAAATTTATTCCCGTAGAGAAAATAGCAAATGATAAATTTGTTTTCCTTTTTGTAGGTAGATTGGTAAAAATAAAGGGGGTGGAGGAAATGGTGATAGCTGCACGAAATATTTTAAAAGAAAGGAAAGACGTAGAATTTTGGATTGTGGGTCCACTATGGACACAAAATACTGGATCATTAACCATTACTCAAAATGATTTAAATAATTGGGAGCATGAAGGCATAATATATAAAGGAGAAACAAAAGATGTACGACCGTTTATAGCACAATGCGATTGTTTTGTTTTGGCTTCATATAGAGAAGGTTTATCCAATTCACTGCTGGAAGCCGCCAGTATGGAAAAACCTATTGTAACCACCAATGTTACGGGTTGTAAAGATGTTGTAACAGATGGCTTTAATGGTATTTTATGTGAACCTAAAAATGCTGCATCTTTAGAAGCTGGGTTAAGAAAAATGCTGGATTTAACGCATGAACAAAGAACAGAAATGGGTAAACAGGGAAGGATAAAAGTGAAAAAGGAATACGAAAAATCGATTGTAGTAGTGAAGTATATTGAGCAAATAAATAAAGCAATGAACAAATAATGGCAACAGCAACAATATCTATAGATTGGGAAGACTTTAGCCAGTTGTGTAGTAAATACCAATTTGGCAAATTTACTGAACCTATAAATGGAACTATAGAAAGGCAAACCAATATAATGCTAGACTTATTTGATGAAACAAATACTAAAGCAACATTTTTTATTTTAGGTAAATTAGCTGAGTATCGCCCAAAGCTTGTTAGAGAAATTGCAGCACGTGGTCATGAAATTGCATTGCATGGACAAAATCATGTAGCTATGTTTACCCTTACACCTGAACAGGCAAAACAAGATGTAGCAACTTCTAAAAAAATTGTAACAGATATTATTGGCGAACCTGTGTATGGGTACAGAGCACCATTTTTTTCTATTAAAAAAGAAAATCTAAATTTATTAGAAACTTTAGCTGAGCTTGGATTGCTGTACGATAGTAGCATTTTCCCTATGTCATTACCAAGGTATGGAATTGAAAATTTTCCTACTAAAGATGCTTTATATAATTTACCTAATGGTGATCAAATTGTAGAGCTACCAATGACCATTGCCACTTTTTTAAACAAACCCTTACCGGTTTGCGGAGGCGGATATTTAAGGTTATTACCTGAGTTATTTATTGATAAAATATTTAAAAATATTACAGCAAAAAACAAGGATAGCATGATTTATATGCATCCGTATGAGTTTGATAGTAGACCTATTGATGTATCTACAAATTACCCAGAAGATTCGCAATATTCTAAAGCTAAAGTAGCAGCTTTAAATTTTAAGTGGAATTTATTTAGATCTTCTATAAATGGTAAATTGAGAAACCTTTTACAAACGCATCAATTTACAACTTGCTATGAAAAAGCTACCATTATAAAAAAAAGAAATGAAGCAAAAATATTAAGCGTTTAATTTTATTGATGAAGTATGAAAATGCATTCATTAATTTTCAACCTATTTTATTATGACAACCTAGCCTTCTATGATATACCTTGTACTAAGCGATATTCATGGTAATTTACCTGCATTTGAAACACTCTTAAAAAAGGAGCGAAATAATTATGATGCAGTTATTAATTTGGGCGACGTGGTAAATTATGCACCATGGAGTAATGAGTGTGTGCAGTTATTAAGTACATTACCACATGTAATAAATTTAATGGGTAACCATGAAGAATATTTTTTAAAAGGAGAATATTCAAATCCGGGAAAAGTATCTGAGATTTTTTTTAAGGTTACGCATCCAACTTTTACAGAACAGAAAACTATATCTACATACAGAAACAATTACATTTTAGATAATTACTTATTTATTCATACCATAGAAAACAAATATATATTTAAAGATTCAGTCATTAATATAGATAAGAATTATTGTATTGGGCACTCGCATCAGCAATACAAAAATGAACTCAATAATTTTACCATAATTAACCCAGGTAGTGTAGGGCAAAACAGGAGTTTCATAAATTTGATATCTTATTCATTGTATGATACCGAAACAAAATTATTTGAATTTAAAGAAATAAAATACAATATTGAAATTGTAATTAATGAAATGATTTCACAAGATTATCCTATTCATTGTATAAATTATTATAAAGAAAAAAATATAGCTTAATGTTAAAAATTGGAGTAACAGGTACAGGAAGTTTGGTAGGTCAAGCAATAATAAAATGTATTAAAAAATCTGATTTTTATAATGATGCATTCATTATAGGATTTGATTATGTGCCGGAAACGGTGGGCAGTTATTGGGTAGATGAAAATATTATTTTACCTGATATTACAAGAAAAACAATTACTTATAAAGTTGCAGTAGATGCTTTGGTAAAACATTTAAATGATAAAGGAATAAACATTTTATTTATCGGAATTGATTTTGATTTGCCCATGTATGCGCAATATAAAGAAGAAATAGAACGACAAACAAAAACAATAATTGTTGTGAATCATAGTAATTTGATAGAGATTGCAGATGATAAATACAAAACCTATCAATTTCTGAAAGATAATAACCTCCATTATCCACAAACTTATTTTCCGGAAAATGTACCCGCTGATTTTTTGTTTCCCGCCATTATTAAACCTTGTACAGGGGCTAGTAGTATTGGTGTAAGTATTGTAGATAATGTAGAGCAAGCAAAAGAAAAGTCGAAAATATTAAATAGACCTATTGTTCAAGAATTAATAGGTACAGCTGAAGATGAATATACCTGCGGAGTGGTATTTTTAAATAATAATTTAATTGATTCTATTGTATTAAAAAGAAAATTAAAGAAAGGAGATACATTTAAAGCAATTCATAAAAGTGATTTCCCTCAAAGTATTTATGATTATATCAATGAATTAACCAATATATTAAAGCCAAATGGGGTTTGTAATTTTCAGTTAAGAATGGATAAAAATGGATTACCCAAATTATTTGAAATAAATGCACGCCATTCGGGCACAACTTATTTTAGATGCTTATTTAATTATAATGAAATAGAAATGATATTGAATCATTATTATCCTTTGCCAAATTACGTAAAACCCATTAAGTCATATGGTATGGCTATGCGTTTTTTTGAGGAAAAAATTGTTGAAACATTTTAATATGAACATAATAATATCAGGAGCTAACGGTTTTATTGGCGGGGAGTTATTAAACGCTCTCGCTATGGGTCAATCAAATTTTAGGCCCATAGCAATTGGTAGATTTAACCTAAAGCAAACGGCAGATTTTTATATAGTAGATTTAGAGAAAAAAAAATCTGTTGAAAATTTTATTAAAGATATACAGTTAAAAAAAATTAAAATAGATGTTTTTGTACATTGTGCTGCGTTAATGGCAGATGCAACAAACCAATATGATATACAGCTATTTAATCAGAATAATCTGATAACAGAGCATGTAATATTAATTGTAAAACAATTAAATATTAAAAACTTAATCAATCTTTCTTCAATTGCAGTTTATCCTAACATTGATGGTGAGTATTTTGAAAACTCAATAATAAACACTGCAAAAAATGGTGATTGCCTTTACGGTTTGGCTAAATTTAATTCTGAAGAACTGTTTAATTATTTTTTGACCATTGATGCTGTGAGTGTAATAAACCTACGAGTATCACAAGTGTACGGCGATAGAATGAGGAAGGATAGAACATACAAAATAATGGAAAATGAAATGAAACAAAGTAACCAAATTACCGTATGGTCAAATGGTGAAAGAGTAAGTAATTTTGTTGAAATTGATTATGTACTAAAAACCATTTTGCATTTTATAAATAAACCCACAACCGGTTTGTTTAATGTAGGAGGAGAAAATTTATCTTATAAAGAGCTTGCAGAAAAAGTAAAAACTTCAAACAATAATGTAGATGCCGAGATTAAGCTTGTTAATAAAGGAGTAATTTCAAAAGTGTATATTAATAGCGATAAATTAAAAAAAGAATTGAGCAATCCTATTTAACTCCTCTACACCTCCTCCCTAAAATACACTTTATAAAAGTTCATTTTCTTGCTCTCATCATATCCCTTTTCTATCAATTCGTTGTTGCCATGTATGTAAATGTGAAAGTTTTTATCGAGTTTTAAAACACTTTTAAAAACCCTTGCCTGCTTTTTTACAGCAGCATT
>JAYVID010000112.1:0-43569 GCA_043770525.1 Ferruginibacter sp. | reverse complement strand
AAACAGTGCGACCGGTGGTAGCGAGATCAGCACGTGAATTGAACAGAGCCGTGTCCACTAAAAAATATTCCTGTTCCACACCAAGAGTAGCAAATACCTTGGTCACGTTTTTATCGAAATACTGACAAACATCTACAGCAGCTTTATCGAGTGCCACCAATGCTTTTAGCAATGGTGTTTTTGTATCTAACGATTCGCCAGTATATGAAACGAAAATAGTAGGAATGCATAATGTTTTACCATCGCCAATTTCCATTATGAATGCTGGAGATGATGGATCCCAAGCGGTGTATCCTCTTGCCTCAAAAGTAGCACGTAACCCTCCATTTGGAAAAGAAGATGCATCGGGCTCTTGTTGTATTAATGCTGCACCTTCAAATTCTTCAATAGGTGTACCATCGCCTTTTAGGGTAAAAAATGAATCATGTTTTTCTGCTGATAAACCAGTAAGAGGTTGAAACCAATGTGTAAAATGGGTTACGCCTTTGCTTTCTGCCCATGCACGCAAGCCATTGGCAATTTGATTGCCCATGGCACGGTCTATTTTTTTACCGCCACGTGTGCTTGCAAGTAAACTTTTGTAAGCATCATCACTTAAATATTGCCTTGCTGCTGCTAGTGTAAATACATTTTCATTGAAAATGCCAGTAATTTTTGCGGCGTTTTCTACTTTTACAGTATTAGGAAGATTTCCTAATTTTTTAACAGCATCGAATCGAATATTGCTCATTTTTGTAATTTTATTACAAAAAAAAGCAATTAAATTGGACTTGACAAATTAAAATCCATCAAATTATTAAAAATAATACACATGTTTTTTTTAATAATTTGTATTCTATTGATATTTGATTAAAACAATTTCAACCCAAAGTGTCCAGCAAGTGTAAAAATTGCCGCACGAGCCAATACACCCATACAACACCAAAATATCAACTTTGGCAAAGATGCATTTAAACCAACTCCAACTGCTATACTAATAGGTGCACCTACAGTAAAAGTTCCAAAAAAACCTAAGCCAATAATCCCAAATTTATTCCAAATACGATAAACAAAACTGTTGCTTTCAGGCTTTTTTTCTTTGGGTTTACGATATTTTGCTATAAAAGCCCTTATTTTGTCGCCTAAAAAGGCAGCCACAAATACGCCTGCAATACCACCTACAAGACTTGCAGCAAAAATTATCCAAGGAGAAAGTTTAAAAGCAAAACCTGCTGGTATAGCTGCGTACATTTCAAAAGATGCCAAACCAGCTACAGTAAGAATTTTATAAAACATGTGGGACTTTTATTCTTTAGAATGTGTAAACTAATTATAAAAATTGATAAAACAGTTATCAATTTATTAAGAAAATTAAAATCTTTTCTTATAGCAGAAATACTGCATTTGAATTTTTATGTAATTATTAACGAAAGGGTCATTATTTTTGACAAATGAAAAAATCCTTACTCTTATTAGTAGCAAGTTTTGCTATTTTATTTTCTCAAGCTCAAATAGCTACCTCAAAGTATCAATATGTAGATGATGATGTAAAAAAATTGGGTAATTTTCCAACAAAAAATGTAGCAGAAATAACAGATGCCATTACAGCAAAATACAGTAGCAATGAAGAGAAAGCTAGGGCTATATTTTATTGGATAGCAAATAATATTGCTATAGACCCTAAAGCAGTAAAACAACAAGATGAAAAAAATAAATTACCCGAAAAAGTAATTGAACTAAGAAAAGCTACCCCCTTGGGATTTTCATTATTGGTACAAGAAATGTGTAGCTATGCAAAAATAAGATGCTTAAGTGTGGATGGTTATGTAAAAAACCATGCTGAAGAAATAAATGAAAAAGCAGAAGAAAAAAATTATTCTTGGAATGTGGTTCAGCTTGGTCAAACCTCTGAAGCATGGTATTATATTGATGCTTGCAGGGCTAGTGGTTTTTTAGACCCAAAGCTTAGCATTTTTACAAAACAATTTACAAGTCAATACTTTTTTACTGATAAAAAATTGTTTAACCTCATATATTTTCCAGATAACCTAGCATGGATGCTTGGTGGAGGAAATAAAAGTATGAAAGATTTTTATGCTTTGCCGGTAATAGGAAACGAAGCTGTAGGCTTAGAAATGAGAAAACTTGCTCCACTTACTGGCATCATAAAGACTACAATTACAAAACCTGTAAACTTTTCTTTTACCATAAACAATGATAATACTATAAAAAAAATATCGATACTTATTGGAAACGAAAAGAAAAGGCAAAAAGAAGAACCTATGAACTTTGATAACACAAGTGGTGATATTAGTTTTAGCTATACATTTAAAAAAGAAGATACTTTTCCTATTCAAATTATAGCAGATGGTAAAGTAGTTTTGCAATACATTGTAGAGGTAACTGAAAAATAATTTACAAAGAAATACCTATTGATAAACAGGTTTCATCTATTACTTTTCGTTGATAATTGCGTAACTCAATTTCAATATAAGGTCTTAGTTGCAAGCTTTTTTTAAGCCCCCTTAAAATAAACTCACCTGCAGTAACTCCATATTTTTGTGTTACAGCTTCATGTAATAATTTGCAATGGGTATCTGCTAATTCTTTTCTAGTTTCACGCTGTTGGAAACTTTCATAGTTTGTTTGCCTTGGCGGTTTTACAGGTAAGTTGGGTATGGTTTCGTCAATTGATGCTATTATATCAATAAATTTTTGTTGTGCTTCATTGTCTTCTAAAAGTTGGCTACAAAAACCTGTTGAAAAGCCGTGCTTAATAAACAAGGCTTTTTCTTCTACAATTTTCTCCAACACACTATCGTTTACAATATTGGCTGGTGGCATATTATAGGTTTTGGCAATTTCATTTCTCACATAAAAAAGTTGTAACAATACTTGTTGATGATAAGGGCTAAAAATGGCTAACTGTTTACTCGATAATTTAACTACATATTCTGTAACAGTTACTTTTTCACAAAGTTCATTTTCTTCTTGTAACATTTCATACACACCGGTATCAACAGCAGTAGCAAAAAACTCATCTTTTAATTGCAACAACCATCTTACATCGTTGCTTGCATAAAGCATTTGATCATCTGTTAAGGGTCTTTTTCTCCAGTTAGATCTTTGGTTGCTTTTATTTATTACTACATTAAATTTTTCTAAAATTAAATCGGCAAAAGAGTTACCAGTATGATTGCACAATTTTGCAGCTACTTGCAAGTCAAAAATATTTTTTATGTTGCATCCATTTATTTTTAATACCTGTATATCTTCTAAGCAGGCATAAGCTACTTTACAAATAGAAGCATTTTCAAAAACAGCCCAAAGTGGGTTCATATTTTTAACAGCCAAAGGGTCTATTAAAAAGCATTTATCACCATCAAAAATTTGTAGTAGAAATAATTTAAAACCATATTCTCTCCAAAAACGATCAAACTCAGTATCAAAACCAAAAGTTTTTTTTGAAGCTAAATTTTGAGCTAGTGCTTCTAAAGCATTATCATCATTAATAAAAACGATATCGGAAAATTCACTATTTACATTCATGCACAAGGGTTGTAAGTGCAATGTAGTTTATAAGTGTATGAAGTGCAAATTTATAAGAGAGATAGATTTACAAAAAAAATGAATATACTTTTAGTTTAAAATATATTCGCCTTTTTTATTTACCATAATGATAGGCAACTCTTTTTTAGTTTCAAAAAAGTCAAACACTTGCTTTATGTTTTTGTTAAACTCTATAAGTGCAGTATTTTCTTTTATTGTTTTTTCTAAATAAAATTTAGATTCTGGTAAATTGTATCTTACTGGAAAAACATGTACAGGTATAAACTCCACACCTTGATTTTTTACCATGCTTGCTAGAAAATACAACTCCTCCATAGGCACATCTGTTATTGGAATACAACCGGTAGATACACAATTGCCATGTATATAAATTGCACTGCCGGGTCTATTTTGATCACTCAATATTTTATCGGAAGCATTTGGATAATTTAAACCCAATGAAAGATGATACATACTATTAGGGTTAAACTCGTTTATATAATAGAATCCTTCTGGTACTTGATAGTCACCCTCTACCCTTTTAGGCCCCATACTACCACTTTGCTGACAAACTTTATATGTTTTTAATAATTTGAAAGCATCTTTTTCATCGCTCTTTACCCATACTTCTAATTGTCGTTCATATTTAAAAGAACGCAAATACATAGCCTGGGCAGGCCACTTAATTTTTTGTTTTGCAAATTGCTTTTTTAATGAGTCTTCAATTTTTGTAATTACTTCTATAGATTTTAAAAATGGCTTTACAGCAGGAGCTGGAGCTACTGGTTGTGCCACTATATTTAAAGCTACAAAGGCTAACCCTACAATTAATGTTAATTTCCGAAATAGGTTAATCATAATGAAATAATACATTTTTACATTTAACGCTAAAATATAAAAAATATTGAATAGAGAACATCAAAAAAAATAAATTAATAAAACTTTATATAATTTATAAATTACCTCTAGCATCTTGCTCTCTTTCCAATGCTTCAAACAAGGCTTTAAAATTACCTTTACCAAAACTTTTTGCACCTTTGCGTTGAATTATTTCAAAAAATAAAGTTGGCCTATCTTGCAAAGGTTTACTAAAAATCTGTAACAAATAACCCTCATCATCTCTATCTATTAAAATACCAAGCTCTTGCAAGGGTTGCAAATCTTCATCTATTTTACCTACCCTATCCAATACATCAGCATAATAGCTAGCAGGTATTTTTAAAAATGCAACACCTCTTTTTTGTAGCTCAGTCACCGTTTCTATAATATTAGCTGTTGCTATTGCTACATGCTGCACGCCTTCTCCATTATAAAAATCTAAATATTCTTCTACTTGGCTTTTCTTTTTACCTTCAGCAGGTTCGTTTATAGGGAATTTTACAAAACCATTGCCATTACTCATTACCTTACTCATTAATGCTGAGTACTCTGTAGAAATATCATTGTCATCAAAACTTAAAATATTTTTAAAACCCATTACCTCTTCATAAAATTTTACCCAAGGGTTCATTTGGTTCCAACCCACATTACCCACACAATGATCTACATATAACAAACCAGTAGAAGCAGGGTTATAAACACTTTCTTGCTTTATAAAGCCTGGCATAAAAGCACCTTTATAATTTTTTCTTTCAATAAATAAATGTACTGTTTCACCATAAGTATGTATCCCACTCATTACTACTTCACCATTATCGTCTGTTACTGTTTTTGGTTCCATGTAGCTTTTTCCACCACGCTTGGTAGTTTGTTCCCAAGCATCTGTAGCATCATCTACCATTAAAGCAAGTACTTTTACCCCATCGCCATGCTTACTTACATGTGCGGCTATTTCATGGTCTTCTCTCAATGCTGTGGTAAGTACAAACGTAAGTTTATTTTGCCTTATTACATAGCTTACCCTATCCATCAAACCTGTTTCTGGCCCTGCATAAGCAAGGCTTTGAAACCCAAATGCTGTTTTATAAAAATGTGCAGCTTGCTTAGCATTGCCTACATAAAATTCTACATAGTCTGTACCATGCAAAGGCAAAAAATCATGTACGTTTGTATTTTGTTCTATTAATATTTTTGATGTTTCCATTGTGTTTTATTTTTTTGAGCCGAGCAAAAACTAAAGCTATGTTGAGCTTCAGTGGCGTCGCACTCTTTATCAGTAAATCTTTATTGAACTTTTTTTGTAGCGATTAAGGATGTTTTATTAAATACTATCTATTGCAAGCACTTCCATTAATAGGTTATAGTTGGTGCGCTTGTCTGCAAAAATTTTATGTGCGTAATCTGGAGTCATTATTAAAACAAAAATAATGATAATAATAAAGCCTAAACTAAAAATTATAAAAAAACACTTATCACTTAACCATCAACACTTTGGATTTGCCAAAATGAAAAAAGCTCCCTATTTGGAAGCTTTTCACAGTGTTACTGATTTTTAAAATGGTTTTTAAAATGATATTAAAAGGGTCTTTCTATAAGAATTCGGATTCTAAAGCTGTTAGTTTTGGCTTATTTGGATAATGTAAATTTGCAATATTATTTTTTAAAGAAATGTAGTTTTAGGTGTTTTTAAATAGTAGTATACTTTCGGCTTGTTTGCGAAGTTTTACTACATACTAAAAAATGATAAAAGGAATCTTATTTATATATAAAAAAAATTATTGAATTATAAAAGAACTAGAAGTTTGAATACCATTTTCATCAATTAAAGTTAAAGTATAAATACCTGACGAAAGTTTATCAACCTTAATTTTTTCTTGAACACTGTAACTTAAAACATTAAAACTTGTTTGTATTAATTTTTCACCCAATGAATTAAAAATAGTAGCTATATATTTACCTTTTGATTTATTTAGCAATTGTACATTTACTATTTTATTTGTTATAACATTTGGTACAATTGCAATCTCTACTTTTTCTGTAATTTTATCTACTTTCACAGTTTTACTGAATATGCTTGTTCCATTTTCAAAAAACATTTTTATACGATAGAAATTATCACTTGGCAATGGTTGTGCATCTAATATAGCAAAATTGGCAGTGTTGTTGTTGTTTAATAAAGGTAATTTGCTATTTATACTTTCAAAAGCATTTCCATCCCTACTTCTTTCTATTTCGTATTTTATTATTTCATTTTCGTTTGCAATGTCCCATTTAATAGCAATCGTTTTATCTGCATTTATATTTGCAACAATATTTATAAAAGTTGGTATGGGTAACTGTTTAAATATTATTGTAAACCTATTTGCAGCACTGGAAGCTGGCGTATTTATTACATAAAAATTAAACGTTTGTTCATTTGCCAAATTTATAGGAGTTGTTGTTTGCAAATAATGATCTACCAAAAATGCTTTTCTACCAACCAAATCTAAATTTATAGACGATATTTTCCATTGATAATTAGCTATGCGTAGCCCTGTAATATTTAAAGGAATGCTATCTTTATCAATAATTTCTAACCTATCTTCTATTGCTAATAAATTGTTGTTTCGTTTTACAGATACATTTTCACTTGTATTTGCTATTTTTTTAGCATCAGTGTAATCTATATTGTTATTTGCATTTTCATTAAAGAAAACAGAAGTACCATCTACTAAAGTATTGTTACCAGAAACATCTGTAATAGATAATAGTGCAGTTATACTTTGCATTTCTGCATTAGCATTCCCACCTCTAAATACATTTCCAGATCCCAAAAGTTTATCTGCCTCATTTATATTTACCTGCCCTACACTACCAGCTGCTCTCACAAAAAAAGCTTGTCCACTTTGTATGCTATCCATTATAGATCCTGCCACACCATAGCTTCCACTACCAGGTACAATAATAAAGTTTGAACCTATGTAAGTTAGAGTTTGAAAACCACCTAATCCATAAGCCCCCGTAAGCTTAGGATCCCACACATAAATATTGGGAGATATGGTAGAGGCTAAATAAATTGATTTTAAACTAATTTTAGATGCATACGGATTACCAATGGCTTTAAACTCTCCAATAGGTATACCAGCAGTGGTTTGTAGCTGGGTATAAAGTTGCCCTCTAGCTCGTAAAATAGTGCTAGCTAAAGTTGTATTACTTGCAAGGCAGCTTCTATCTCCCCTCACAAAAGTCATATATGCTTGTGCTGTATTTAAGCCTATTGCTGGTGTAGCTATTCCATTATAACCATTAATACTAGCAACATAATATTTTAAAGATGGGCCACTTACAGATCTTGAATCAAACCCGAGCGATACTGCATTTACTCCCTCGTCTGTAACGATAGTGCCATAGCCAGGCTTTGGATTATCTGTAATATTTACAGCATTTTCCATCCACGATTCTCTAATAGTTTGTGTACTTATTACAGGTGCTGAAAGAAAACGCCACTTTCTACCAGATGGAATAAAACGTTCTACAAAAAATTTACCTGCACCGCCATAATTAATATTTACATTACTATTTAATTTATCTACAGCGGCAGTTTTATTTGCTGATGAACGTAAGTGAATATTTCCAGACCCAAAAATTGTTTTACTTAATGGATTTAAAGTAAGTAAATCTTCCACCCCTAAATCTCCTGCAATGGTAACCCCACCATTTGTATTTTTATTTACAAGTTTATTAAATTCCATTGTAGGAGCTACACAACTATAAGTTTGTGTTGCAGCATCTGTACCTTCAAAAGAAACGGTTCCTTCATTATGAGCAAAAGTTGCTGCAGTTGTTTTAGATAAATTTCCTAAAATAACCAAACTTGAAGATGGAGCAATTTTACTACCAGTGCCGCTTAGGGTTAAGTTAAAGTAATTGCCTGTGGCAGGACTTGTAACAGCAGTGTTGGTGATGGTTTGTGTAGCATCGTAATAATTTATAGTTGAAGTTGGCTCAAGTGTTATACTTGGAATATTAGTGTTATTTATAGATGTGACAGCAGACCCTGAAAAACCTGCTGTACTAGCTAAATTAAAAGTAGCCCCATTTTTCACCAGAAAAGTACCTGTATTTTGAAATAGAATACCAGTAGTGGTAGAAGTATTTGAAACGTTGGTTCCACTTACAATAATATTTGCATAGTTTATTGGTGTAGACCCAAGTCTTATATTGGTTGCAGATGTAGAATTAAATTCTATTGTGGTATTTGTACCAAGTGCATAAACACCCACTGCATCTGGTTTACTACCAGCTCCACCATTTATATACCTTGAAGTGCCAGTCATAGTTATGTTTGTGGCATTGCCGCTGCTTATAGATGCATCTCCAAATGTATTATTTTCTAAATTAAGCACAGTTGCATCAGCCACTAGCACAGTACCTTTTATATAATTTGTTCCAGTAATTGCACTAGATACATATTTAAACCCTCCATTAGTAAAACTTAAATTTGCATACGTTCTACTACCTCTTAGTGTTTGAAAACCATCTAAAGCAGCTGTACCAGTAAGATCTATTGTGCCACCTGTAATTATATAGGGTAAACTAGAGCCATCCATTCTTGGTACTGCATCTCCGCTGCTTAATGCTAAGCTAGAATTGCCCTTTGGTATTTTATAATAAGTATTAGCAGCCATATACAAAGTACCAGTTGAACCAAAAATATATTCGGACGTAGTTTCAAAAAATTGTCCTTTACGAATATCAAGTTTACCTCCTGTAGTGCTTACATTGGTTCCATTTGTAACCCCAAAAGAAACAGATGGTGTTAAAATTAAATTATCAGCATTCAAATCACAAATAACAACTTTACCATTAGCGGTAGTAGAATAACTACCGGCAGTGTTATTTGCATTTATTGCATCCCCTGTTTGTTGATCAGCTTTTCCGATATACCAAAATATTGCTTCATTATCAATATTTCTAGATGATTTGGGTATTCTTAAATTTCCAGTTGTTTGAGTAACCAATGGAAACACAGTTGTATTCCAGTTTCCAAATAAACCTTCTGAAGATGTTATCTTAAGTATGCTAGCCTGTCTAGATTCGAAAGCTGTTCCAATAGCATAATTTGTAATATTTAATGCTGTACTACCGTTAAAACCAAAATCTAAAGTTGCACCTGTACTATCTGTTAATTTAGAATTTATACCTAACTCTAAATCTGCACCAAGCCTAACATAAGCCCCTGTGGAAATATTAAAATTTATATATTGATTTCGATTAGCATTTGTAGAAGCGATATTAACAACTTGTGTCTTATCATTTGTTGAACCATCACCTATACCGTTGAAAATTAAATTACCTTTTACCAAGGTATTAGCATTGGTTATGTATGCACTGGATGCAACAAATAAATCTCCTTTTAGTTTTAAGGTAGAAGAATGTGTAGAACCAACTGTAGAAGCATTAAATGTCAATAATCCTGTAAAACCTAAAACAACATTACTATCTACATTTATCGTAACATTGGAAGTTGTAGAAGAACTCATTAATCTAAATTGAGCTGGTGAATTATGAATGATACTACCTTTTACATTCACTACTGCTGTAGCAGCTGTGGTATAAACACCAAAGTTTCGACCAGTAAATCCAAAATCCAATACTAAATCATGCCCAATTGTAGTAACTAAATCTTCGCTTGCTAATTTTACAACGTTTGTGCCAGCACCAGAACGTAAAATAAAATCATTGTGCGTTAAGTTTTTTGTACTTGCTACTGGTGGAAATATTTGAAATCCTTCTGTTTGTAATGTGCAATCATAAATTAGGTTACCAAACATTGCTTTATACCCAGTAGAAGTATTTGTATATTCAGATACATCATTGTCTGTTGGTATAAATAAATCAGCGGTAAAGGAGCCATGATTTTTAATTACAAAATTAGAGTTAGGATGAAATTTTTCAATTCCATTCCAAATTATGCTACTATTTTGTGATAAACTCGAACTTACATTAAAGTTAAAAGTTGCATTGTTTTCTAACTCAAAATTACCGCTTGCAAGTATTGTAATTTTTACATTGTCATTCACAACCCCTCCACCAAACACATGTAAATTTCTTGCTGTTTGTGGGTTTGTGCTGTTTAGGGTAAGTAAACCTGTAGCCATCACACTAAAATCGGCTCCACCATAAGAGCTTGTACCTACTGGAATTTCTATAGAGTGGTATATATAAATGTAAGTAGTAACTGTAGCAAGGTTGGGTGCTATAGCAGCGCTTGACCACATATTTGTAACAGTTGAATAACTCTCCCATGTAGCAGAACCACCTGGTGTAGTGCCAGCTAATGTGAGTGTGCCGCTAGATGTAGACCTGTAAGCACCATTTGGAAATACCAAAGAAGTTATATCAAAATTAGTACTTGTAATACTGTTTGAAAAAACCAACCCTGTACTTGTGCCCGTTAATGCAAAACCAGTACCAGCAATTGTATGTGTTAGTGAATTATAAGTTGCTATACCTGCAAGAGCATTTATACTAACTGGTGAGCCAGTAAGCGAACCAGTAGAGGTTATTGCAATACTTCCTATATAATCTATATCTATATTTGTATTTACATCTACTGCTCTTATTGTAACGGAGGGTGCCATAGAAACATTAGCACTAGTTGTAGTAGGTTGTTGCAAAAAAGCTAGCCTGTCGGCTGTAACTTCAATTCTATTAATATCGCCTATAATACTTGAAGTTGATCCACCAGCATTTATAGTTGCAAATACAGACCCTGTGGTATTTGCAGAGGCAGAAGATATGGTGTATTGTAATTGTTGATTATCTATAACAGTATTCAAAAAAGATACCCGTAAGGTTACATCAACCGTGCCTCCATCTGCTACTGCTAATGCAGCATTGCTTAGCCCTGTAAAAGTAATAGTACCTAACCCTACATTAATAGTAGCGGTATTGCTAATAAATGTAGATTGAGATGCGCCACCAAAAAGCACTGCACTTCGTATATTAGCTATATTAGTTACATTAAAAGTAATAGCTGTTAACTCAGTACCAAGCGCATCTGCATCAGCAGCACCAGCACCGTCTCTTATTGTAAATTTAAAAACACCTACACTGTTACCAGTAGAAGAAGCTGGTGCACCTTGAAAAGCAGTATAATCTATATTAGAAGAATAAGTATAGGTTGCATCAGCAATAATATCTGAACTGCTACTATTTACACCTGTACCTTGTATTGCAAATGTGTAAGGATTTTCATCGGCATCATCATTTGCAATACTAATTGAGGCATTTCTTGTTCCTAGTGCACTTGGATCGAATGTGATAGTAAAAGTAGTATTACCAGCTGCAGCAACAGGTGTTGTTGGATTTGTTGTAAGAGTAAAATCAGCTGCATTTGTTCCGCTAATTACAATGTAAGGTAAGGCTGCTGTTAAATTTAAATTTGCGTTTCCGGTATTTTCTATTGTAAATATTTTAGCAATTGTGCCTCCTGATACTGATGTGGCACTAAAGTCTGTATTGTCGGTTATAGAAGGTGTTATATCATTATTTATTATTGAAGTAGAGTTTCCTAATAAGTTTATTTCGGGGGCGGGGGCGGTAGAAGTAGAAGTAATACTTAAATTATCTACAGAAATTTTTGGACGATTACCAGCACCACCAGTTTGACCATTATTCCAACAATAAAAACGAATAACTATTGTACTTGAGTTATTAAAAGTTGCAGGTAAAGCAATACTTGTTAACGAACCAGATTCAAGTGTATTATTATTATTAACTCTAGGGAATACATAACCTGTTAAATCAAAAAAAGAAATTCCATTATCTAAACTATATTGTATTTTTAAATCTGAAGTTCGAGGAGTTGCATTTATTGTATTAGTAACTTTACTCCAGTCAAATGAAATTGTTCCAGCATTCCTAGACGTAAAATCCAATAGTAAATCAAAAGCAGAACTGTTTGTACCAGTTGCTAATAAAATAATATTAGATACACCAACTTGCACACCACCAGCTGTTCCAGAAGTGAAAACTATATTAGTATTTACAGTTGAGGTTACTACAGAATTAGATACTCTATAATAATTATCATCTGTACCAGCAGATGCAAAATTATTAGTCCAGTTTGCTACATTTGCAATATTTGTAAAATCTTGAAAATAATTACTAGTAGATAATGGAAAAGCAGTTTGCCCCCACCCCTCAATACCAAAAAATAAAGTTGCTGCAAACACAAACAATCTCCCAAATCTTTTTTTGCTTAAAAATACCATAACCAAAAATTTAGAAATAAAGAATAAAGTTTACCTTACAAAATTTGCAAGGCTGGAATGGCTTAGGATTGGAAAATATAGAGTGTGTAATTTATTTAAAAAAATTGATATATAACAATTTTATACATTCATTTCTAAACAATTTATAAACAAACGTTATTTCAGTTTTATTAACAAAAAACGAGAAAATCAAAAATAAGCTTGCTAAAGAATATTATTTTATTGTTATTCCTAGAAATGTAATTGTTGAAATAATCAACTAGCATGCTTTTATACCCATTACTTTTTCTCCATCAATTTCTCCAATACAAAATACACAGCGGGGCAAAAGGTTGAATTTTTCAACGTAATTTCTTGCCTTTTGATTATTACATCTTCATCAGTATAAGGAAAGCGCTCACAATCGCTAGGGCGGTCTTCATAAATACTACAAAAATTATCTTCACCTAAAAAAGGGCAAGGTTTGGTTTTGGTAACATAATCATTTTCTTCATCTAGCACCAAGTAGGTTTCTATAAATACCCCTTCTTTCATTTGTAGAAGTTTAGATATTCTTTTTACATCTGTAGCTTTAAAACGAGGGCTGTAATTTCTACAGCAAGCTGCACAGGTAAGGCAGTCAATATTTTCAAAAGCCTCCTCATGTAAGTCTGGCAGGGCTCTTAGCGTAGCTTTTTTATCTGCACGGTGCAAATGCTTTTTGTACAATTTGGTACGCTCAAGCGATTTTTTTTGCCAGTTGGTGAGGAGTTTATTATTGTCCATTGGGTAAAATATTTTGATTAAGAAATTACTCTTTAATTTTTTCTACATTGGTTTTAAATTCTAAAAAAAAACTGCTATCGGGTAAAAAATTCATTTTTTGATTAAATTCAGTATTCAATAAATATCGAAAAATATTTACATTGCTCAAGCTATCTTTTTTAAGATGATTATTATTACCTGAAAAACGAATTGCACAAAAGTTATCGAATACTGCATTGGATTTATTGGTTTCAATACCAGTATATTCTCTAAACCCATGATCACTCATCGTTATGATAACTGCATTGCTATCTTGAAGCAAAATTTTTTTTACACATTGCTCCATTTTTATATTAGTATATTTTAGGTATCCAATAAACTTATTTTTGTTATTATTTGGGGTTTCATCATAAAGTGATGCTGTTTTATCTAACACTCCATTTTTATCATAATAATAAGGCCAGTGTGGCATTATAAAATGCATATAAACAAATTTTGGTTTTGTATTTCTTTCTACTAAACAATTTGTAAGGCTGTCTTCTACTTTCTTATTGTATTGGTTTGATGCATCTTTATACCTGTTTTTTATAAATGGTATAGAATATTTTCCTGTAATGAATACCCAACCAATATTTTTTATAAACCTTGAGTGCAACATTTTATCTGTAAGAAGTTGTGTAGTGCCAATGTTTAATGAAAAAGAATAACCTACACCAGGGTTGTTTTTTAAATCAAAAAGTGAATAATTTTTAATAGAATAACCTAGAGAATCTAAAATATTAAATAAATCAGCATTTTTTATATCATCATATCGTTGCTTTAAATCCGTCATAGTAATTTCATTATAGCCTGTATTACTTTTTACATAATTAAGGTTAAAAATGGATGCCATACTATAATAGGTGAGATTATAATTTGAAAATGAAGATTCAATTTTAAAATTATTTTGCTTCAAAAAACTGTATAAAGAATCATTTTTAAATGAAAAACTATCTGATAAGCTTTTATAACCTGGGTATCCATCAAACAACATAAAGTATATACTAGGTTTTGCTTTAACTAGATTAGGATCAATACCTATAGTTTTAGGGATAACAGTATTTTTATTATTAAAGCTGTTTTTTATAATTAAAGTTGTATCTACAATACAATAAACGATAAGCAAAAAATTGAAAAATAAATACAATTTATTAATATCGATTTTTTTCTTTCTTAAAAAATAGGCTAATAATATTGTTGTAAAAAATAAAAAAGGTATTAGTATTGAATATTTTAACAACCAAAAATTACTTGAAATAGCTTTAAGCCCATCTTGTATGGCGCCAAAAAATAAATACCAAATAGCTACATAAAAACAAACGATTGTTGCAACATTCCAATTTTTTAATAGCCATTTTAGTAAAATACATAGTATTAACAATCCTATTGATGTATAAAACCAAACTTGCAGTATTGCATTAAATTTTAGTAAACCGGTATTTTCCACTACAACATGAAGGCAAAAAAACAAAGGCAGTAAAAACAAAAAGTAAGGGTATTTTTTTAAAAACTTCATTGTATTTGCAATTAATAAACCCCTAAAAAATTAAACTGTACCTCAGAAGAAATGATTTTATAATATCAAAACATTCTTGGGAAATCAAATTTATGGAAAACTATGCAACTAAGGGTTTTCTTCTTGCTTAAAGGTAAAATATTTTTGTGCAGCAAAAGCTGTAGATACACATATTAAGGTGGATATTACTTGGGCTAAAAATTCATCTAATTTCATAGCCTTAACAAATAACTTTAATAGAAAATAATTTAAAACCAAATTACCTGAGAAGGATAAAAAATAACGGAACAGTTGTACCCTACCCCTTAAATTAGATGTTGTAAATACAACGAACTTATTAAGTAAAAAACCTGTAATGAATGAAATAGATGAAGAAAATAATAAAGAAACATTGTAAGATTCAAATGCTAAAAAACCAATACTAACAACACTTTGGGTAAATACAAAATTGAAAAGCAAGTAATAAATACTTAACCCCATTAGCGTATTGCCCCCCCCACAAGCCGCATATCTAAATGTTTGCAGGGGCATTATCTTTTTAAAAATAGGATAAAATAGGTCTATTATGTTTATGATTACTTTCAAATAATAAGAATAGAAAGTTTGTAATTGTAAAAAAATCAGTATTGAACATTTAAATTAAATGCCCAATACTAAATTACTAATTTTTATTGCTTAAAAAAATTTCATTATACGTACAACTCAGCCTTTACTTCTTTCACTCTTTCATCGGCAAGGTATTCATCATAAGTCATTAACTTATCTATCATACCATTGGGTGTAATTTCTATTACTCGGTTGCACACTGTTTGCATAAACTGATGATCATGCGTACTTAAAAATACTACTCCAGGAAAATTTACCATGCTATCATTAAAGGCAATAATACTTTCCAGATCTAAATGGTTTGTAGGCTCATCAAGCATTAAGGCATTGGGGTTTTGCAACATCATTTTACTAAGCATACAACGTACTTTTTCACCACCACTTAACACCGTTGTTTTCTTTAAAATTTCATCTCCCGTAAACAACATTTTACCTAAAAACCCACGTATAAAATCCTCATCTACATCTTTGGTATGTGCTGGCACAAATTGACGAAGCCAGTTCATTAAATTTTCTTGGCTACCTTCAAAAAACTCTTTGTTATCATTAGGTAAATAAGCACTTGTTATTGTTGTGCCCCAAGTGTATTGTCCGCTATCAGCCGCTAGCCTTCCACTTATAACTTCAAAAAAAGTAGTAAGCGCCAGTGGATCTTTACTTAGAAAAGCTACTTTATCTGTTTTAGCAATATCAAAATTTAATTTGCTAAACAAATATTTTCCATCTGCCTTTTTAGATAAATTTTCTACTTTTAAAATATCATTTCCAACTTCTCTTTCTGGCTTAAATATAATGCCTGGGTATTTCCTACTACTTGGTACAATATCTTCAAATACCAATTTATCCAACGCCTTTTTACGACTGGTAGCTTGCTTACTTTTACTAGCATTGGCAGAGAAACGAGCAATAAATTCCAACAAATCTTTTTTCTTTTCTTCGGCTTTTTTATTTTTGTCTGATGCCTGCCTAGATGCTAACTGAGAACTCTCGTACCAAAATGAATAATTACCTGTATAAATTTTTATTTTGCCTTTATCTACATCGGCTACATGTGTGCACACTGCATCTAAAAAGTGACGATCATGGCTTACTACTAAAACAATGTTTTCGTAATCGGCTAAAAAATTCTCTAACCAAGCTATGGTTTCCACATCCAAGTTATTGGTAGGCTCATCCAACAATAAAATATCTGGATTACCAAACAAAGCTTGCGCTAGCAATACTCTTACTTTTAAGTTGGCACTTAAATCTTTCATTAAAATTTGATGCACATCATCTTTTACCCCAAGCTCACTTAATAAAGTAGCGGCATCACTTTCTGCAGTGTAGCCACCCATTTCGCCAAATTGCTCCTCCAACTCGCCTGCTTTTATACCATCGGCTTCATTAAAATCCTCTTTTGCATAAATTGCATCTCTATCATGTTGCACTTGCCACATTTTTTTATGCCCCATAAGTACTGTATTGATTACAGATACTTCATCAAATGCAAACTGATTTTGCGCAAGCACAGCCATACGCTCACCAGGCGAAATACTAACAGTACCCTTGTTAGGCTCAATTTCTCCACTAATAATTTTTATAAAAGTAGATTTACCAGCACCATTAGCACCTATTACACCATAGCAATTACCTTTTGTAAAACTGGTGTTTACTTCATCAAACAAAACCCTTTTGCCATAAGCAAGGGTTACATTATTTACACTTATCATAATTAATCTAAAATGGGCGCAAAAGTAACGAAAAAAGAGAGAATTGTGAGGAGAATTTCGAAATTAGGGTATGTTAGGGGTAGGAAGAGAATAAAAATGGAGATTATGGGATAATTAGGGGCTAAATGAGGAGATGGATGATAGTGTAATGTTGTTTTCAATATTTTTAAACTGAAAGTAAATTTTTTTAAAAAAAATGAGTATTTATAAATTAAAGAATAGTCCACACACTTTTTTAAATATCTTTATTGTGGAAGGCTGGTAAAAACACCTTTTTTTTAATTGGAAAAATGATAAATAGATGAAAATATTAATAACTGGCTTTTCTGGATTCGTCTCTCAATATTTTTTAGAATACTTAAATGAAGTTGAACCCAATTCTATGGTGCTTGGAGTAGCAAGGAATAAGCCTGAATTTAACTACACTCTTTTTCCAAACCTAGATATAGAATTTAAAAAGTTAGACTTACTAAACAAATTATTGGTTGAAGAAACAATAAGCAATTTTAAACCAGCGTACATACTACACTTAGCTTCCGTAAGCAGTGTAGCACAAAGCTGGCAAACCCCCTATGATAGCTTTGTTAATAATACCAATATTTTTTTAAATATTGTAGAGCAAGTAAGGCTTTTAAAGTTGCCTTGCAGAATTCTTTCGATTGGTAGTAGCGAAGAATACGGAGAGGTTAGTGAAGCGTTTTTACCTCTAACAGAAGAAAGTAATGTAAAAGGCTTGAGTCCATATGCTGTAGCAAGAATTTCGCAAGAAATGCTGAGTAAAATTTATGCAGATGGTTTTAACATGGATATTGTAATGACTCGTTCATTTAATCATATTGGCGCCGGACAGAAGGATAAATTTGTTATTTCATCTTTTGCAAAACAGCTTGTAAAACTATCAAAAGATAAAAGTATCTCAAAAAAAATTACTACAGGAGATTTGAATATTATTAGAGATTTTTTAGATGTAAGAGATGTAGTAAAAGCATATTACCTACTATTAAAAAAAGGCAAAAAGGGAGAAGTATATAATGTATGTTCTGGAGAAGGGATTTTGTTAAAAAACATTATAAATAAGATGTGTGAGATTTTGAATTTAGAAGTAGAAATTGAATTAAATGCAGCATTAATACGACCTAATGAAAATAAAAAAATTATAGGTTCCTATAATAAAATTAATACACATTTTGCATGGCAACCGACTATTACTATAGTTGAAAGTTTAGAGAATATAATAAATTATTGGGAAAAAGAATTAGCGTAAGCATTTTATTACACTTTCCCACAACAAGTTTGCCGTATTCTCCCAACTAAATTTTAATTTCTGCTTATACCCTTTTAAAATTAAATCTTCTCTTAAATTTTTATCAAAATATATTTTTTTCATAGAATTTGCAATTTCTTTTACTTCGTAGGGGTTAAATAAAATTGCTGCATCACCTGCAACTTCTGGCATTGAGGTTACATTGCTACAAATTACTGGTACACCCGCTTCAAATGCCTCAACTATTGGCAAGCCAAACCCTTCAAAAACAGGGGCAAAACTCAGGCAATATGCTGCACCTAAAACCAGTTTTAAATCTTCATCACTTAATCGTCCTAAAAATACAATATCATCTTTATAAATACTATTTTCATAAGCTTCTTTAAAATCAGAAGCTTGCCATAAAATAGAACCTCCCATTAATAATTTATAATCACATTTATTTTGCACTTTAAATAAATTAAAAGCATCTATTAATCGCTTAATATTTTTTCGTGGATGCATAGAACCTACAAAAAAGAAATATTCTTTACCATTACTCCATTTATTTTTTGCACCTTGTTTTTCAATATCACTTAAAACAATAAACTTACTATCAATACCACAAGAAATATTGTCAATTTTATTTGAATCAATTCTATAAGTTTCTACCATATCCTGCTTGCTATACTCCGATATAGTGGCAATACGAGTACTTTTTTTTGCAAAGCGTTTAAAGAACGTTCTAAAATAAATTCTGTTTCTAAAAGGTAAATCTTCTGGCTTATGCTCAAAATTTATATCACAAATAATTGGAAGTTGTTTTGTTTTAGCATTTAAACACAAGTACCCATCTGTAGATATTAGTAAATCTGGCTTATGCTTTCTTAAAAAAAAACCTACTATAATTTCCATATAAAAAACATATAAAATTGGATGCCTTAATGCTGGAAAAATTCTATAATGTGTAACATTAGGAAAATCAAAATAACTTTCAGAGTAACCTTTATCGCATAAAATTTGAAACTGAATTGTTGGATTATTTTTAATAAGTAATGGAATGGTATTTATTGTTAAATAACCAATTCCATCAAGTTTTTTATTACGAAGTATCCAAGCATTAATGGCAATTTTCATAAGTTAACACTTAGTTTAGTTTGATATTTTTTGTATATAATGTTTTAGAAAATCGTTTTCCATTTCTTTAATTAACAGTACTTGATTTTCGTTTGTAAATAATTTTTGAAAAGCTCGTATAAGTGTTGAATATTTCTTTATACCCAATATTTTTTTTAATAACCTTAGTGTACGAAATACATTTTTAAATTTACTTGAAACTGCTGTTTCTCCTTCATCCTTAAAATCTATCACTGCTTTTTCTTTCCCTACTAATAAATTATTTTGATTTAATAACTCATAAAAAGAATTTTTGCCTGTACCAAATGGATTATCATAAATGTTGGTTTTATTTAATTCTTTCAGCTTTCTATACATTCTTCTATGTAATGCAGATATAGTTTCTCCATTTTCAAAAGTATTGTAAGTATAAGGGAGTTGTATTAAAATTTCAAACCCATTATTCATTACCATTTTACCATATTCTACAATATATTTTTTCCAAACTGGGTAGTTATGAATATTTAAGTTTTTACATTGCTTGTTCACTAAAATATTTAATGGATTGTTACCAGAAAAATGCAGAAAAGTAACTGCCTCATTATTTGCAGCTATTAGTTTTAACACATTTTCAACTTCAATCAATTCTCTTTCATGAATGTTCCAGTATGCTATATTAAATCCTTTGTTATCACTGATATGCACTCCTTCTCTAAACAAGCTAGGCACAAAATCAATCCACTTTTGGTCGGTATGTAAATTTTCAAGCCTGTCGCCATAACAGTAATTTTTCAATCTTTCTTGCCACCAATTTAAAAATATTGCACTATTATCAGATTTTCGTAAAGCAATAAAACCAAGGTTAAAAATTCCAGCAAACAATAAACCAACATCAGTAGCTTCGCTTTTATGTGCGGTAGCTACATCTATTATGTGAGGAGTAAGTACACAAAAATTATTATCTAAAAGATTATAAATTTTAGATGGAGATTGGTAAAAATAAATATCAGGATCTGAATATATTATTTTTTGATAATTATAATTATTAAACAAATAACTAAATACAAATGGCTTAATAGCTGTGCTATATTCTGTAACGTTGTATTTGAATCTTAATTCTAAATGATTTGGGACAATAGTTTCATCTGCAATTATAATATTGTGCTTGTTTGCATATTCACTTGGCACTCTTTCTATATCATCTGCTATAAAAATATAAAAATCTAAGTCCTTTTCTACTAGCTTTAAAGAGTCACCAAGCGTAAGTGCAAATGACAAATAATTTTTGGCAACAATTGTAAATACAGAGTTCATTTTTTAACTTAAAATTTTAATTAATCTTGCTGGAACTCCTGCTATAACTGAATTCTCAGGGAAACTTTTTGTAACTACAGAGTTTGCTCCAATAATACTATTTTTCCCAATACTCACATTTGCTAATATAGAAACTCCCTCGCCTATCCATACATTATCTTCAATAATTACTTCTCCTTTAGAAATTAAAGGCCTTTGATTAGGTGGTATATTTAAGGCATCTATATTTACTTCACCATGTGAATGATCGCTTATATAAATCCTGCTAGCCAACAAAACATTATCCCCTATAGTTATTTTATTAATGCAGCCAATATGTACATCAGTATTGAAGGTAACATTATTACCTATTGAAATTTCTGGAAAAAATATAACATTTTCGTATGATGTTATTGCTTCTATTCTGCAACGTTGTAAAGTAATAAAATTATTTCCTATTGAAATATATTGCTTATTCAAAAAGTTAAAATCCTTTCCTATAAAAGTTATATTTCCAAAAGATTTAAATAATGGTTTTTCAAACAGATTAAACATTATCATGTGCCATCTGTTTGAAATTTCAGTTTTATATTTATTTAACTTTTTAATAAAACCCATTTGATACTTATTTAAGTAATAAATATAAGAAAGAAATTGATTGCAAAAATTAAAATTGATTTCCACTTATTAAAATAGAAAAAATTAGCTTTCCTTCTTAAAAAACATTGCAGGAATAAATAAAATCCCTAAAATAATAAATTTTAGCATTGCAAAATTAAGCCCATTTTCAGCAATATTCATTTTAATAAACTTTAGAGTTAATGAAAATTTGCCTTTAACAAGAAAATTTGACACTATTCCTCTATAAAGTTTAAATTGCTTTTTTACTTTTTGGTTGTGTTTTTGTCTAGCTAATTCAAAGCCTTCACTAAAAATATCTTTAAAACATAAAGCAATTTTTTTTTGATCAAACTTTGTCATTTCAATGATAGAAGTAGTAGATTTATTTTGCTTTTTAAAATTGATTGATAAAGGGTTAAAAATATAAGCTTTGCTATCTAAAATTTGTATTTGTGGTATTTTTTTTGCTCCGGTACTTGTACAAGCCCATGTAATACCACTTGAACAGCCCAATAACAAGGTACAATAATGAGTAAGTGCAACTGTTTCTCTAATAGATAAAACATTTCCATCAATTATTGTATCCTCATCAAAATTAAAAGCTGTAGGCGCTGATAATATAATGCAAGTATTTTTTTCTTTTAATATTTCTTTACAAATGTTATAAATAATTTCTTTTGTAAAATGAATTTGATTACTCTTTGGTGCACATTCAAACAATACTATATTATTATACTTCTTTAAATTTTTTTCGTACGAAAAAATTTTAGCATTCTTTTTTTCATCAGAAGTATTTATTAAAACAGGAGTGGTATCAACAGTAATTGGGTTCCCAAAACTTTTATAAATAGAAGAAGAAACAATACCATCATAAAAGCAAAAATAATCCTTCAATATTTGTGTCACAAAAACTTGGTCATATTCTCCTCTTTGCTTTTTATCTCTAACAAGCTTTAATTCTCTTTCAAAAATTTCATCTATGTTCTCACCTTCAATAATTTCGATTTCAGTAACAATATCAATATCAGGGTTATTGATAATAATACTGCTACATTTTTTTGATATTATCCATTCTAAAGTGCAATTTGGATTATCATTTCTTATTTGTTTTGCTACCGTAGTTGCTAATAAACAATCTCCATTTGCAAACAGATGTAGTAATGCTATTTTTTGTTTTTTCATATCCATATTCTAATATCATTGGTTTGATAAGCTCTTAAAAAGGCACTTTCCTTTAATTTGCTAAATTAATGTTGCAATAAGATATTTTTTTTAGTTAGAGATTTTCAGAATTTCTTCTTTACTAAAAAATAATTCTAGTGTTTTAAATTTGTAAATTATTAAACAAAAACTTACAATTCTTACATTACAAACTTTATTACTTGCAAAATAGTAAATACATATAAGAGAATATGAAAAAAATCATAAATTAAACTATGAAAATAAATCTTTTTGTAGAAAATTGTATTTTCGTTAGTATCTGCATATATTTTCATTTAAAGCTTAAATTCTATAGCCTCATTATTTTTCTTTCCCGCATTACTTATTAAAAAAAGAAATTGTTTCCGCATACTACATCTGGTCTTATTTCACTAAAATTAATGCTTTTTTTATATTTCCAAATCTAATCCTTCTACATCTATTGATAAAAAATCTACTTCATTAAAATTATATTTTTCACTAATATAATTAAACTTATTCAATTTAATTTTTGATACTTTAAATTTATTTCCAGATTCTATAGTCTTTAGTTGAGCTTCGACTTTAGAACGGGTATTCCAAGCGTTTAATTGACTTTTAAAATAATAAAATTCTGTAAAGTCTTTTTGTTCAGTCTGGCTCAATACATCTTTCTCTACTTCTTTTTTGATAAAATAAATAGGTGTTACTTCTAATTACAGGATAATTTGAATCTATATCAAAATACGAAGGATGCTTTTTCCAGTACTATCAAAAAGGTAATTATTAATTAAATCTTCGTCAGATTGAGAGTAATTCACTTTTGCTTTATGGGTAATGACATTAATACTTTTTTTTATTCTATTTAAAAAGCAATTCAAAAAGAATAATCATCACAATTATTCTTTTTAAAAACTAGAAAAAATACTATAGACATTTTGAAAATGTTCTGATTTTTACAAATTTATGATTTATGATTTTTTTAAGCTTCAAATGTTATTTATTTTGTTTCTTTGCAACACAAAAATTAAGCATAATTTAATGAAAACAGCATTAATAACAGGCATCACTGGTCAAGACGGAGCTTACCTAGCAGAACTATTACTCGAAAAAGGATACAATGTTCACGGTATAAAGCGTAGAAGTTCTTTAATGAATACAGACAGAATAGACCATCTTTTTTTTAATTCATCAATAGCTAATAGGTTTCATTTGCATTATGGAGACCTAACTGATAGCAGTAGCTTGCTAAGAATAATACAACAAACACAGCCTGATGAAATATATAACTTAGGTGCACAAAGCCATGTACAAGTAAGTTTTGAAACACCAGAGTATACTGCTAATTCTGATGGAATTGGAGTTTTGAGGATTTTAGAAGCTATAAGAATATTAGGGCTTACTCAAAAAACAAAATTTTATCAAGCATCTACATCTGAGCTTTATGGCTTAGTGCAGGAAATCCCACAAAAAGAAAGTACTCCATTTTACCCACGTTCACCTTATGGTGTGGCGAAATTGTATGGCTATTGGATAACTGTAAATTATAGAGAAGCATACAATATGTTTGCCGTGAATGGCATTTTGTTTAACCATGAAAGCCCTTTGAGAGGCGAAAGTTTTGTAACAAGAAAAATTACTATTGGCGTAAGCAGAATTGCTCTTGGATTAGACAATGAACCATTAATGCTAGGAAACCTAGATGCAAAAAGAGATTGGGGGCATGCTAAAGATTATGTAGAAGGTATGTGGAGAATGTTGCAACATGACATACCTGAAGATTTTGTTTTGGCAACTGGTATTACAACAACTATTAGAGATTTTATTATTATGGCATTTGCTGAAATTGGAATAAGCCTCGATTTTATAGATGAAGGAATAAATGAAAAAGTTTTTGTAAAATCTTGTAATAACCCTTTGTATAATTTACCTGTAGGTAAACAAGTAGTTGGTATACACCCTCGCTATTTTAGACCTGCTGAGGTAGAATTATTGATTGGTGATGCAACCAAAGCTAATACAATTTTAGGTTGGATACCGAAATACGATTTACCCATGCTGGTTAAGGAAATGATGGAAGAAGAAATAAAATATCAAACAAAAAAAGGATAATAAAACAGGCAATTCATATTTACTATAATTGTTATAAAAGCATGATGAAAATGAATATTAAAAATAAAGCATAGAAGTAATAATTAAGCAGAAAAAACTACTCAAATACCATCATTTTAGCTAACTCCCTAAAAGAAGCAGTTTGCTTATAGCCCAATGATTTGATTAAATCATTATTAGATACTAACTTTTTATACGATGATTTAAAATTGCTATTCTCAACAATATACTCTTTATAATCTTTTCCAACCAATTTAAAACATTCTTCGACCCATTGTTTGATAGAGTGTCCTTCACCACTGCTTATATTAGCTTCAAAAATTTCATCTTGATTTACCAGCAACCAAATTCCTTCTACGATATCCCCAGCATAAGACCATTCCTTTATTACAGACATATCGCCTATTTCTAATTTCTCATTACTACCTGCAGCTATTCTTTTAGCAGCTTCGCTTATCATTTTGGTAACATGCCTTTCGCTACGCAAAGGACTATCATGGTTAAAAAAATATCCTATATAAACTTTAATACCTAAAGTTCTAAAGTATCGAGCTGCATAAACACTTTGTATTCTGCTGATTGAATATGCATCATTTGCAGTAAAAGGATCCGTTTCTTTTATTGGATTGCCAGTGTTTAAAAATTGTAATCCGCTACCCGAAATAAATACTTTAGTATGAGCCGAAAATTGTTTTACAGTCTCTAAAATATTAAGTGTGCCAGTTCCTATAGTTTCATGATTTTCAAATAGTGCATCATGCCTAGTAGTAGAGTTTGCAGCTAAATGAAAAATATAATCTGGCTTTTCGTTTTGAATTAAGGCTGATATTTGAGCAAAGTTTACTATATCAGTTCTCAAAAAATCTCCACTTCTACTTACTCCAATTACTTTTACTCCTTTTTCTTTTAAAAGTTTTGTAAGGTAAAAACCATCTTGCCCATTTGCTCCAAAAATTATTGCTTTCATTACCTCGAAAATTTTTTCTTTAGTGATAAAAATGGTTTTTCTATAAATACATAGCTAAGCCTTGCAAAAGCAAAAGATAAAACAAGTGCTAAAATCCATAATGAAAAATAAATAAAATAATTCGCATTAGGATTTATTACTTTTGGTATAAGCACTAAAAATAAAGAA
This sequence comes from Ferruginibacter sp., assembly GCA_043770525.1. GTDB lineage: Bacteria > Bacteroidota > Bacteroidia > Chitinophagales > Chitinophagaceae > Ferruginibacter. The sequence continues at coordinate 17,588 of JAYVID010000112.1, read as the reverse complement.
ATAAATATCATGTGGTAAGCATACAAACCGTAAGTATATTTACCTAGTTTAGAAAGCAATTTAAAGTTTTGCATTTTATAAAATGAGTGTTTTGAATAGTTCTGCTCCATAATAACAAAAGCAAAGATTAAAGCATAAATAAAATTTAACCAAATGTTTCCAATAGCTATATCAAATAGTTTATCTCTATAAATATGAAAAATAAAAAAAAGTAAATAAATAATTTTAATAAAATATTTATTTATCCTTTCAAAAATTTTAGATAAATTATGGTGCACTACAAAGTATGCCAATACACAACCTATAAAAAGACTGCTACACACACTAAAAGTATGAAATTCAGAAATCATATAATTTTCTACATTATTAATTCTGAATAGAAAAGTCAACAAAATAAAAATAGGAAAAAAATAAAAAATTCTTTTTGAAAATAATGTTATTAAGAGTGGCAATACTAAGTAAAATTGTTCTTCTACTGCTACACTCCACAAAACAGTTATTGGCAATGAGCTTATACCTGTACTCGAGAGATTAAAGTTTGTTAAAAATAAACCGATTTGTAACCAATTGATATCATGCAAGTAATAAAACGGTTTATTTAATAATGATAATATCAAAGAAACTAATATAACCATAAAATAGACTGGCCAAATTCGTAGAATACGCCTCATATAAAAAGCACCAATATTTATTTTTTTGTAAGTGGCCTTTTCTATCAGTAATAAGTAGCTAATTAAAAAGCCACTTAAAACAAAGAAAAAATGTACTCCAATACTTGGTCTCCCTACAATTTTATTAATGTACTTTGTTATTGGTGTTACGCTGCCAAAATCAAAAAGAATAAAACAATGCCCTAAAAAAACAATCAAAAAAGAAATAGTTCTAAAGCCATCAAGATTTGGGAAATATACAGTTGTTTGCTGAGGCTTGAGTTGTTCCAAAATTTTATTTTTAAGTTTTTATTTTTTCAATATCTCAATCTTAGGCACAGGAAAAATAAACCCCGTCCCTTTATCCAATGCCTCTTTTTCCCTTACCACAAATTCATCTTTAAAATGCCATGGTAATACTAAATAATAATCAGGATTCATGGCACGGCTTTCTGCTTCGCTAATAATAGGAATATTTGTGCCAAGCGTAAATGCACCGTATTTATCTTCGTTACGCTCAGCGGCATATTCTACCAATGTATGATCTATATTACACCATTGCAAAATGGTATTGCCCTTTGTAGATGCACCATACACATGTACTTTTTTACCTTCTTTTTTAAATTTTACTAAAAGGTCATACAACTCATGTTTCAACACATCTATTCTTTGTTGAAAGGCAGTGTATGGTTTATCAGTATCCAACTCTAAATCAAATTCTTTGTGCCTTGTTTCATTTATTAAAGCATAGTTCTCTTTGGTGTCGTACTTACTATTTTCTTTGTGTGTGGCATAGCATCTTATACTTCCACCATTTATTTCATTAAAAGAAATTTTAAAAGCTTTCATTCCCCCAAGTGCCAATATTTTTTCTAAAACCGCTAAACTATAAAATTCTAAATGCTCATGACAAATGGTATCATAACTATCTAGCTCTAGCATACGAGGCATATAACTCATTTCAAAAACCCATACACCAGTAGATGATAAAAAACGCTTTATACCTTTCACAAATTCAACAGGATTTTCCAAATCGTAAAACATGGCAATTGAAGTAATTACATCCAATTTTTTTCCTTCTAAAACCTTAAACAATTCTTCCGAAGGAAAAATATCTTGTACAACAGTCGCATCTTTTACTTCTTGCGCAACATCACTCGGGTCGCAACCATATTTTACAAAATTGCTAGGGTAATAGCCTAACAACGTTCCATCGTTGCAACCAATATCAAGCACATTAGGAAATTTAGTATCGCCAACAGTATTTACCACGCTACTCACAATATCTTTTAGGTGATTGCGCATGGTATCATTAGTGCCGCTTCTATACCAATAAGCTGCATATAAAATTTCTGGTGGTACTGAGTGTTCCATTTGCAACAAACCGCAAGCATTTTCATCAGCCTCTGGGTTACAACGTACAAGTGTACAATCTATTTTACGATGGCTTGGCATTTCTTTACCAGGCTTTATAAAACTACCTTGCAAGTATTGTGGGCCAAGGTCTATTACTTTTTTTAGAGAATTTGAACCGCAAACACGGCAAGTATTTCTTTTTCGAATGTGCATTATACTTGGTTATTTTTATTTTTCATTAATTTTATGAATTGTTCATTAATGGCATCTATACATTTGTTTCGCTCTAAATTAAGCAATGCCAATTGTTTTACAACAATATCTTTTTCTTCTACTGCCACTTTCTCAAATTCATACACTTTTTCTTGCTCATGCCATAGTTTACAATTCACATCCGCTAATTGATAAAATACTTCTCCAAAATTACCATTTACATCAGCTACCGTATTGCCTTCTTTTTTAAATACTTTATTTGCTGCAAAACTCATTCGCTCAGGCAATATTTTACCAGCTACAGCATCTGTTATATATTCATCAATTTCTTGCTGCAACTGCAAAGATTGTGTTGCAAGGCTTTTTAACCTACTTTCATCATCAGTGTGAAACTGCTTTAATTTTACGATAGTTAGCTTATCGCATAGCATGCCTAGTGTTTCTGCCATGTAATTTATTGTTATATTGTAATTTTCGCAAAAATAACAATATCGAACGATAAATATTCATAGATAGGTTCTATTTAATAAAACAGCATTTTTCTTTATTGTACTTAAAAATACAATTTATAAATTGAAAACTATATTTTCGTGCTACAATTCTCATCAAACTAAGCAATGGCAAACATCAGACGGCAAAGCATAAAAGGTACTATTTGGGTATACACTGGCTTTGCTATTGGGGCTTTTATTACTTTTTTATTTACTTACAAATCTTGGTTTAGTCCATTGGAGTATGGGCTTACCAGGTCTATTTTAGATATTGGTTCGTTGGTGTTTGTATTTTCTTGCTTCGGCTCTACATTTTACCTCTATAAATTTTTCCCTTATTATAAAGATAATTTACCTAGTAAACAAAATGATCTTCTAGGCTTAGCCATTAAAATTTCTACCATTGGTTTTATAATTGTAGTTGCTATGCTTTATTTATTAGAGCCCATCATAATAAGAAAGTTTAGTGCAAAATCTCTTTTATTGGTACAATATTTTTATTTAACCATTCCAGCTGGTTTTTTTATGCTTATGTATGGTTTATTAGAAGCTTATTCTTATGGGTTTTCAAAAGGCGTTACTACAAACTTTATTAAAGAAACAGCCATGAGGATATTTACCCTCATTATTGTTTTACTAAAAGTATTTGCTGTAATTAACTTTACTATTTTTATAAATTTATTTGCTTTACAATTTGCCATTGCTACTATTTTACTTGCTTGGGTTTTGTATAAAGAAGATAGTTTATGGATAAGTTTTAAAACTTCTAGAGTTACAAAAAAGTTTAAAAAAAATATAATTAATATAGTATCGCTCACATTTCTTACCCAAATTGTAAGTGTATTACGCATTAGTATCGATACCCTTGTACTTGCCTCTAAACAAGACCTTGCCAAAGTAGCCATTTTTGGTTTTATTACTTACTTGGTAATGATGATGCAGGCTCCTATAAGAAGTGTTTCTGCTATTACAATCCCCATTTTATCTAGGTATTGGAAAGAAAAAAACCTTTATGAAATTGGCAGAATTTATAAACGATCGTCAATAAACCTACTTACTTATTCTGTTTTTATTTTTTGTTTTATTTTATTAAACTTCTCTCCTGTTATTCAATTTTTAAATTTAAATGAAGTTTATTTAGAGGGCAAAATAGTATTTATATTATTAGGTGTAACTACTATTTTAGAATTAGGTACTGGAGTAAATGCTCAAATAATAGGCACTTCAAGTTTTTTTAGATTTGAACTTTGGACAAGTATTCTACTCACAGCATTAATAATTCCATTGAGCTATTTTTTAACTGTAAAATATGGAATATTAGGGCCAGCAGCCGCAAACTTGCTTTCGTTTGCCATTTATAATTTTATTAGGTTTGCTTTTTTGTATAGAAAATTTAACATGCAACCATTTTCAAGTAAAACATTAGAAGTATTAATAATTGCTGCTATTGGTTTTTTAATCACTCATTATGTTTTCGCTGGTTATGTTGGAGTTGTATTTATTATTTTTAGAGCTTTTTTATTTAGCATACTTTTTATTACTCCTGTATTTTTTAGGAATATTTCTCCAGATTTTAAGCCAGTGGTTGATGTTTTGAAGAAGCGGGTAGGCAAATAGACTTAACTTTAATACTTTTAATAATTTATTGAGCTTTATTTATGATATAAGAATAGGCAAAGTTATTAAACAAAAAATTTTTTCCTTCAACTTATTCAAAAAAAAAGCTGCCTCATATTATTGAGACAGCCTCTTTTGCTTAGACATGTTTTTTAATTTGAAATTTCTTCCTTTACCAAAACACCAGCTGCTGTGTAAGTTGCTTCCCATTTTACAATTCCTCTCATATAATGTGCTCTCCAATTGCCATCGCTTCTTAGTTTCCATTCGTACACAATATCATTAGGGTGTGTACTCCTAAAAGCTGCTAAAACTGCTTGTGGCACTGCTCCTCCAGTAGAAGAAATAGAGTGGCGCATTTCAACTCCGTTGTTATCAAATCGTGAGTTGTGTCGCTGGCTTGAATGGTTGTACTCTACTTCATACTCCCTGCTAGATGAACTACTGCTTGAAGAGCTACTAGAACTTACAGAAAACCACTCTACTTGCGAAGCAGTAGGTACCCTTGAGGCAAAAGAGTTTAAAACTGGTGCAGGCACGCTACTTGCTGCAATACCAGCTATTACTGGTACATCGTTAGAGTTTACAGCATCCGTTGCTTTTTTACAGCTAGTTGCGAAAATTAAGCAAGATGCAAATAGAAATAATTTGTTTTTCATGTTATAATTTTTAAATTTAAAATAAAATGTTATCAAATATTAGTAAACACTATAAAACAAAATGTAACCATGAATTTTAGAAAATAGAAAAAATTAGTATGATAGAGGTTTAAATTACTGGTTTAGATTATTTAGGAGTAATAAAGATTAATTTAAAGATTCCCACTTTTTCCTAAACTATTTCAACAATTGGCATTGTGTTTTTAAATTTGAGAATTTAAAAATTACTTTTTAGGAATTCAAGATAGTTAAACCTTTTCCCCTGCCATTTCCATAATGATATGCCATTCTTCTTCTCGTACTGGTTGTACAGATAGACGCATAGATTTTATAAGTGACATTTCCTGCAAGCCAGCTTCTTCTTTTACTTGCTTTAATGTAACAGGTTTTTTAAGTTTTTTTACTGGAGACAAATCTACTACAACCCAAGCAGGTTCTACTGTTGTAGGATCTTGATAATGCTCTTTTACTACTTTAGCGATGCCAATAATTTCTAACCCTTCATTGCTATGATAAAAAAACAGTTTATCTCCTTTTTTCATGGCTTTAAGGTGGTTTCTAGCAAGATAATTGCGCACACCATCCCAATGGGTTACTTTATCTTTTACCAACTGGTCCCAACTATATTTAAAAGGTTCAGATTTTACAAGCCAGTAATTCATAAAAAGGTTGAAGGTTGAAAGATGAATGTTGTTGAAAATTGTTTAAGGGTTGAAGTGCTGAATTGCTATTTGTCTTTATATTCAATATTAAGTATTATGTAGTCAATACTAAGCACTAAGCACCAAGCACTAAGTACTCAATACTAAGCACTAAGCACCAAGCACTAAGTACTTAATACTAAGTACTCTATACTAAATACTAACTTACCATCCACTTGCCAGCACGTCTGCCAGATGCATGGTTTCTATACCAAGATTTTTATTTTTTATACTGCCACTTAACTGCATAATGCAGCTACAATCTGTAGATACAATGCAAGTAGCTCCAGTAGCCAATACATTTGTTATTTTTTGATCTGCCATGGCTGCAGAAATATCACCAAACTTTACAGAAAAAGTCCCTCCAAATCCACAGCATGTTTCTACATCCATCATTTCTACAATTTTCAATCCTTTTACATTTGCAAGCAACCTGCGTGGCCCTTCTTTTATTTTACATTCTCTAAGCGCTGCACAACTATCATGGTAAGTAATGGTTGCATTAAGCGAAGCGCCAAAATTTTCTTGTTTTAAAACATCGATTAAAAATTCACTAAATTCATAAGTCCTTTTTCCTAGGTTTTCAATTTTAGCCAAAGTATCAGCATCTGTAAACAAAGTGGTATAATAATTTCTAATAAAACCTACACAACTTGCGCTAGGTGCTACAATGTAATCTGTATTATCAAAATCTTTTAAAAACTTTTCTGCTACAGCTTTACTTTCATCACAAAAACCTGCATTAAAAGCAGGTTGTCCACAACAGGTTTGGTTGGTATTGTAAGCAACTTCACAGCCAGCTTTTTCCAACACTTTTATCATATTAAAAGCCGTGTTAGGATAAAGTTGATCTACAAAACAAGGTATAAATAATTGTATTTTCATTTCAGATTTAAAAATTGATGTTTTTTCAAAATATCACAATCCATCCACCATTGCCATCATTTTTATAGCAGCAGCGGCGGCTTCTTCTCCTTTATGACCATGCTTTCCTCCTAGTCTTTCTTTTGCTTGCTCTTCATTATTTACAGTAAGCACCCCATAAATAGTAGGTATTGGTAAGTTTGTATTTAGTTGCATTATACCTTGTGTTACACCTGCACACACATAATCAAAATGTGGTGTATCTCCTTTTATTACACAACCAAGGGTTATAAATGCATCAGGAAAAACAATTTTCTTTGGTTTAAATTTATCTAGCTTTTCAATTTCTAATAAAAACTCTTCATCTAAAAGATCATCTTCTTCCAGTTCTTTTACATGTTGCCAATATTTGTTTACTGCAAATGGTAACTCCATTGCACCAGGTACAGTAATAGTTTTAAAAGCTACATTGTTTTCTTTTAAAATACGAATACAACCTTTCTCCAGTTCATCCACTATAGTAGCATTCCATTCAGTTTTTAAAATTACAACAAAGGCATCCTTTAGTTGGATGCCTGTTGTGTCAGTTAGGTTTTGAGCACTTACTGCCATATTATTATTTTTATTTTGTAACGCCCAATTTGGCTAAATATTTATCTACATCCCCCCCCGCCACAGCTTGGCTTGCAGGGTAGTTATCTTTTAATTTTTGATACAGTTCAATAGCCTCTTTAGTTTTGCCTATTGATTCTGCATAAGATGCAGCTGTCATTAAAGCATCTGTTGTAAAAGGTTCATCTTTTGTATTAATAGATGCTGCTTTTGTATACTCACTTAATGCTGCATCGGTTTTTTTCAATTCAGCATTAGCATGCCCAAGCATAATATGTTTTTTTATATCAAATTGATAAGCACCGTTAGCAGAAAAATCATTGATGTATTTTATAGCTTTTTCAAATTCATTGCTATTTAAATAACATGCTCCTATCATAAGATTGGCTCTATTTGCAGCAGGGCTTCCACTATGTTTACTTACAATATTAAGTAAGCCTTCTACTTTTATACTATCTACTATACCACCATCTAGTGCTATTTTTATAGAGTCTTTATTAAAACCGCTTCCTGCCATTTTATCAAAAAATGTTTCTACAGGAAAAATTGCTTCATTTCCTGTAATAGATTTGGGTTCATTGATTAGCTTTTGATAACCAAAATATGCTCCAAAGATTGCTACACCAGCAACCAATCCTATTAGAAATGGTTTTTTATATTTGTCCCAAAATTTTTTTACAACCTCTGCCGTATCAACTCCTGTATCTGTTGAAGGTGCTGTAATAATTGGTTGTTCATTTTCTACCGTTACTTTCTTCTTTGCCATGTTTTTTTTTGAAATTTTTATTTTAATACTTTACTTTGAGCTATCTAAATTTTAATCCATAATATATGGATAATCTTCTTGTATGTATACATCTTTTAGTAATTCGTCTTCATCTGGCCATGGGCTTTCTTCAGCAAATTTTACTGCATCATCTACTTCTAATTTAACTCTATCTGCTATTGCTTCAAACTCAGCCTCTGTTAATCCATACTCTTTTTGCAATACATTAAAAGTATGTTCTATTGGGTCTTTTTCTTTATATTCTTCTAATTCTTCTTTGGTTCTATATTTTTGTGGGTCACTCATACTGTGCCCTTTATAGCGGTATGTTTTAATTTCAAGTAAGGTAGGACCACCTTTTTCTCTAGCTCTGTTTACTGCTCTTAGTACTGCATTGTGCACATCTTCTGGGCTCATACCATCTACAGTATCTGCTGGCATTTCATAAGCATCGGCCATTTTATAAATATCCAATGTTTTACTGGTACGTGCTACCGATGTACCCATTGCATAGTGGTTATTTTCGCAAATAAAAACTACAGGCAAATCCCATAGCATAGCCATGTTAAATGTTTCATGAAGCATACCTTGCCTTGCAGCACCATCACCAAAAAAACAAAGCACTACATTTTTAGTACCATTATATCTTTCAGCAAAAGCAATACCTGCTCCTGTACCTATTTGTGCACCTACAATACCATGCCCACCAAAAAAACCTTGCTCTACACCAAACAGGTGCATACTTCCACCCTTTCCTTTGCTACAACCTGTAGCTTTACCATACAATTCGGCCATACAACTTTTTGCACTCACTCCTTTAGCAATTGCTAGGGCATGGTTACGATAAGCCGTTATCATTTTATCATCTTGCGTAGTAGCGGTCATACAACCAGCCGCTACTGCCTCCTGCCCTATATATAAATGACAAAACCCTCTTATCTTTTGCATGCCATACAATTGCCCCGTTTTTTCTTCAAAACGACGCATTAATAACATCAATTCGTACCAATAAAGGTAGGTTTCTTTAGAAAACTTTGTTGCCAAGCTAGTGTATTTTAGGGTGCAAATATATGAAATAACATGTTAGAAAAAAGTGTTTATCCATAAGAAACCTGTTTTTTGATAAATAGTAGATTTATACTGAATATTAACCTGCTGAAAATAATAATGCCACACATAAAATGCTTTAGTGCATAAAATGTGTGGCAGTAAAAAAAAACAAATTTATTGTATTACAATAGTCTTTGTAATGGTATTAGCTTCTGAAACAACCCTTACATGATAAAGCCCTTTTGTAAAGCTTGAAGCATTTATATACAATGTAGGCTTTGTAGTTGTTTGTTCAAACATTTTTGCACCCATGGCGTTTACAATAGTTATCAAAGCTGATTCATTTTCTTTTTTAGAAAGCAATACTTGCATGATGTTTTTTACTGGGTTTGGACTTAATACCACATCAAAATTTATACTAAACAAAACCGATTTTATAGCACTGTAGCTAATTTTACCATCTTTATCTACCGTTTTTATTCTGTAGTAATTCACACCAGTAGTAGGATTATAATCTGTTTCATTATAAGTAATCGTATTGCTAGAATTACCAGAAGCTTTTATAGTAGATAGTAAATTCCATTTCTTAGCATCACTGCTTCTTTCTATTTCAAAGTAATTGGTATTTATTTCTTCAATAGTTGCAAACTGTATTTTTACTGTTTTATCATTTTTAAGCACAATAAAATTATCCAACTTTATAGGTAAAGCACTAGGCAAACCACCAAAAGTAAATGGACTAAAAGTTGATACCATATTTTTAGAAATAAAATTGCCATTAACATCAGCACCATTAGAATCTCTATCAATATCATCCCAATCTACCCCATTAAAATGAGCAATTTTTGCTTGTGTAGGAAGTGCTATACTGTTTGTATTGTAATAAAATTTGATGTTTGGAGTACCTGTTCCTATTCTATCTATATTCCAATATTCTTTATTGCTTATGGCATAAGTAGGTATTACCGTTGTAGTAGCTGCACTTACTGCAAGCGTTGTATAAGCTTGCTTAAAGTATTGAACGGTGAAATCATCCGCAGCTGTTAATCCACTCATTTCTATTGGTGCGTATTGCTTTGCTTGTCCAACAGGAAATAAAAATGAAGTTGTAACAGGGTTTGTTTTACGCAATTTTCCATCTACGTAGCTAGTAGCACTTCCTCCTGTAGTTGTAGCAGCAGCATTTAATATCAATGCAGTTGTTGATGGAGTTGTAACAATCACTCCTTTAGTTAAGTTTAAATTAGTTCCTATTTCCACCGTTCCATTTATTAGTATACTATCTTTTGTGGCAGTAGCTATATTTACTGTTAAATCAGATAAAGTGCTACCCGTTTCAAATAATAAAGTACCCGGATTGGTAGTTGCTATTAAAGATTTGTTCAATATAATTTTACTGTTATTACTGAATATTTTACCCACTTTAGTAGCATCCGTTAATATAACCCCAGCTTTTACTACAGCTAGTTGAGCATTATTATTCATTATTAACCTAGTGGTAGTAGGTGTTGTACCTACTCTTTGCAATAAACTAAGCCCACCACTGGTATTATTACCTACTGTTATTTTACTGTTTGCTGCAAGTGTAATGTCTGAGTTTGTTAATACTGTTGTATCTCTTATCAACCTAAAAATACTCAACTCATTCCCAGAGGTAGAAATTAACTGTGGAGTTGTTCCTGCCATACTCAATGTTAATCTATTTGCTTGCCCAGTTGTACTATCATCCATCAATGCGCCATTAATCATATTTAAATTACCTTTTAAAGATAAAGTAGTAAATGGAGAAGCAGCACCATTAGAAAATTTTGTATCATCAAAAGTTAAATCTCCTGCAATTCCTGTAATTCCAGACTTAAAATATTTTAATCCTTTCTTTAAAATTAAATGATGGTAGTTTGCCACATTTATTTTTACTGTATCTGCAGTTGTAAATGGTAAGGCTGGATCGTAATTATAATTAACAGTGCTTCCCGTAGCAAGTGTACCAAAAGTTGGAGCAACTCTATTTCCTATTTCAAGTGTACTCAATGCAGCAATATCTACCAAAGTAGTTGGTTTAATTGTATCCATTAAAGTAGTAGTTACTGTAGTTGGATTTAGCCCATCGCCAATAATCAATTTACTACCTGTACCAGAAACTTCCCAATGGGCAGCTGGTATAGCATTTGTACGATTTTTTACAGTAAATATTTGATAAGGGCTTGTAAAATCCAATGGCATAGTACCTGTTCCATCAGCAGTTGTGGTACCCCAAGTAGCAAGCACACTAAGATCTCCTGTGGGTTTTGTATAAAAGTTTTGGGTAACAGCTCCTGTAACATTTACTGTTGTAGTACCACCCCCACCTGCACAAATTACAGTGCCTGTAAATGCTCCGCCCGCAGCACTAGCAGCAATACGAACAGATAATGGCGAAGAAGCCAACGTTGCAGCAGTATAACTTACATTTATTGGAGAAGATGTCCACAAGCTAGTAGCTGGATCTAAAATTTCTAACCCTGTACTAGGTGTAATAGAAATTGTGCCAGGAGCACCTGTTAAGTTTATACCACTTAGGTTAAATATTTGTGTAGCAGAAGCAATGCCAGAAACTGTGACTATACCTGAAAAAGAACTTGGTGTAGCTGAAAGCGTAGGGGATGTAGGCAACTCTGGTGCAAAACAAATTCCTTTTATAAGCGTATTTACAGCCCCTGTAGCAACTGCAGTAAAAACACCTCCAGCAATATCGGAAGTATTAGCAGCTACATCTGTATATTTTACGATTGTATTGGTAGTTGTTGTTGCATATAATTGAACATCTGTACCTACTACAACACCTGTAAGCCCTCTAATTAAACTTGTAGAAACATTTCCTTTTGCAACCCAGTTAATACCGTCTGTAGTTATATATTTTTGTAAACCTGTTCCTACTCCATCATTTGCTATATATAATACATCTAAACCAGCCACTGCGGTATTCATATCTGCAAAGAAAAAACCATTTACAGACCCTGTTGTTGGAACCCCTGTCAAACTTGAATTTATTTGCCCTGTTGTAGTTGGTAAACCTGTACCTACTTTTTGTGCTCTAGATCCTGTAGCTCCGCCAGTGCTTACATACAATTGATTATCGAAGATATAAGCGTTCCGCATATTTGTAGGAGATGAGCTAATTGTAGTAGCTGTAGTTCCACCTAAAGATGCATATAATGTACCTGTATTTGCACCTGCCATCCAAAAATCAGTTCCGTTTGAACTACAAACACCTCTATATGAGGCGCCTGAAAATGCATTGGTTAAGGCTGTTGTTGTATTTATAACTTTTGTAGCATCTACACGAGCAATAACCCTTGCCACTGTAGCAGAAGTAGATGAGCCAAGGCTAGCTGTTGCTGTGGCAGCATCGTAACCAGGTGCTACTATATATTGCTTATCGGCACTCAATGTAAGAAACCCTTCCGTGGTACTATTTCCAACACAAACCAGTCTTTTATTAGCACCTGAAACTGCGGTTGGCATTGGTAAAGACTGAACCAAAGCACCTGTAGTAAAATTATATTCATCTAAAAAAACTGCTGTTCCTGTAGTTCCAACAGCTGCAGATCCATCGCCAGCTCTGTAAACAACTAAATTACCAGGCGTAAAATTTTGAGCCATTGCATAAGCACTCAACAACATTGCAAATAAAGAAATATAAATTTTTTTCATGTGTGTTTTATTATTGTTAGGGGGTTATATTTTAAATATTTTAGAATATTAATTAACCAGTTGCAAAAATACTTTAAAGAAAATATCATCATCCAAAATCATATACACTATTTCTCTACATTAATAATATTAAAAAGTTAGATATAATCCAGCAATTAAATTGGCAAATGAGGTTAGGATACTTTATTATATTTGCTGCCATGCTGCGTTTACAAAAAATTACACTCACACATTATAAAAACTACCAACTCTCCCCTTTTGAGTTTGTAAAGAATATTGTGGGTATATGCGGCATAAATGGCATTGGAAAAACCAATTTACTAGATGCCATTTATTATTGTTGTTTTACTAAAAGTTATTTTACTAGCACTGATGCACTTAATGTAAACTTTGAGCAAGAAGGATTTAGACTAGAAGCACATTTTGAAAACAACCAAGAAACACAAAAAATTGTTTGCATAAACAGAGGTACAAGCAAAAAAGAGTTTTTTGTAAATGACCAACAATATGAAAAAGTATCGAAACATATTGGGAGTTTACCTGCAGTAATAATAGCTCCTGACGATGTAGAAATAATTATTGGTGGCAGTGAAGGTAGGCGCCGATATTTAGACACAATTATTTGCCAGCTAGACAATGAATACTTGCAGCAATTAATGATTTATAATAAAGTAATGCAACAAAGAAATAGTTTGCTTAAACAATTTGCTGAGCAAGGCAATGTAGATAATACATTGCTTGAAATATTAAATGCACAATTAGAAGCACCTGCAAACATTGTTTTTGAAAAACGAACCAATTACACACAGCAGTTAATTCCATTGATTGCTTCATTTTACAAACGCATTGCTGATAATGATGAAATAATAAATTTTGCTTACCATAGCCAATTACAAAAAGATAGCTTTATAAATTTGCTTAAGAGCAGCAATGACCGTGATCGTATCTTACAACGCACCAGCATAGGTATACATAAAGATGATGTACAGTTTTTATTAAATGGACAACCATTTAAAAGTATAGCAAGCCAGGGGCAACGAAAAAGCTTATTATTTGCCCTTAAACTAGCACAATACCAATTATTAAAAAACAGTAAGGGATATAGCCCTATTTTATTGCTCGATGATGTATTTGAAAAACTAGATGAAAAAAGGATGAATCGTTTACTAAACTGGGTTTGTAACGAAAATGAGGGGCAGGTTTTTATTACAGATACACACAAAAGCCGCTTGGAAGAAATATTTTCTACATTAAATATTGATGGACAAATTATAGAGTTGTAAATTTGATTTATGGCAGAAGTATCAATTGGTGAAGCATTACAATTATTTTTGAAAAAAAGCAGATTAAAAGCTGGTATACAAGCTTTGCAAATAGACGAAGTGTGGGAAAAAATAATGGGGAAAACTGTAGCAAAGTATACTGACAAATTACAAATAATAGGCTCTACCCTATTTGTAACAACTACCATTGCTCCTTTAAAAAACGAATTGCTTTATCAAAAAGAAAAGATAATAGAATTGGTGAATACAGAGTTGGGAGAAGCGGTGATAAAGGAAGTGGTGGTGAAATGATTTTTTAAAACCAAAAAAATTTAAGCAATGAAAAAGATACTTATTTTAATGGCAATTATATTTACTAATTATTTCTGTATTGCATAAATTAATGATTTTTGGAAAATAGATATAAAGAAATTTCTACTTCCCTCTTTGGGAAGCCAATACAAAACTAATGCAAATTCGCAGCGCATTTTACCCACAATAAAATTTAAAACTCCTATTAAAAATAGTACCACTATAATTATATTGCCATTTGACAATATGCCTTGCTTGGTACCTGCTAACAATTTTACCAATCAAATGCCTGTAAAAAAAGATTTATTGCCTAATAATATGCCAAATCCATTTAGATAAAATATTGAAATACTTTACATCTTTTCAAAAATTTGTTTATCCCAACCAAATTTTGAAAAATACTATACTGAAATAAGACCAAAGCACCGTAAACAAAATGTGCATGCATGTTTCAAATATTTTATTTTTCCAAAGGGCTGATGAATAGCCAAAAAACTGAACCAATAACCTGATAAACCAAAAAGCTGCAAAACCTAAAGCTATTTTTCTGCCAAGAGTTGTTTCTATCATTTCATTTGTTGAAGTAAGGCAAAACAACCCCATTAGCAAAATAGTTAAAGCAATAAAAAATGTATGAATAATCATCATTTCTTTATTTATTAAGCTTAAAAATGAAAGTTCTTTTTTCCAGTTAAAATACTTTGAAAAGAAAATGTGCATAATGGCTAATGCTATTAAAAGAATTCCAATAAATTTTAAATGAAAATACATTTATAAAAAAATTAAGGTCGATTTATAAAAATAGACATAAAGGGTGTAAACTTTTGTTCGCTTAAAGATGAAAAACCTGCTTGCTTAAAGGCAATGTTCCATATTTTTTTAGAAAAAAAATGCGTAAACCCTATTGAAAAGGCAACAAAATTGGGGAAGTCACGCAGGTGCTCTACCATTATTACCATGCCTGTTGGTTTACATAATCGATGGCATTCTTTTAAAAATACAATTTTTTCTTCTTGTGTACGTATTTCATGTGCGGCAGATAATAAAAAAATAATATCAATTGTATTGTCTTTTAATGGTATTGTATTGGATAATATTTGTTGGGTATTGGGGTATACGATACTCACTTTTCTAGCTCTTACAATGGCTGGTTCTGTATGTTTTTCTGCATTGTAAAAATCAAATACTTTTAAATCGGATTCTGGAAATTTATTTTTTAATATGAAACTCGTTTCATCAAAACCTGCATTAATATTCAAAATTTTTTTCGCTGCACCATCTTGAAAATACAAATTTTTTAACCAATCAAAATCATAATAACCTGAAAAATCATATACATAAGCAGAAACTATTAATGGCATTAATAAACCATAAATAAAAGCCAAAATAACAAGCCAAAACAACAAACTTGGCCAATTGAAAAATAGATGGCTCATGAATATTAAAGCCAAAGTGATTAATCCAAAAACGTAAAAGTGTCTATTAAAACTTAGAATATTTAAAACTCCTTGAAATTTTCTTCTCTTTATTTCCATATCTCAATTTTACCTTTTTTCCAACAATAGGGTATGTTTTTTATTTCAAAAGCATTTGCCAATACTGCGTTTTCAAATTTAAAAGAGTCTATAAACTCAAAAGAGAAATCTATCACTTGTACAGGTTCGGGTTTCCAATTTTGTCTTACACCCTCTATAAGTAACACCTCGTTGGTTTCTTTGTTAAATGTAAATGTAAAAGGTAAAGGTCCAGCAAATCTTCTTGCATCTTTCCAATCTATAAATGGCGAATGTTCGGGTAATGATATATTTTCTGTTGCTTTGCTTATTGAAATTTTAAAGTTTGAATGAATTGATGAAATTTCAATACTATTTTCTTTTTCTGTTTTAGTAATATCTGTGGTTGTATACTTGTAATGAGTAAAAAGATTACCCATAAATTCCATTTTCTTTTTATCTGTTTCAGATTTTAAAATATATAGGCCACGCAAGTTTTTCCCATCCTTGTTTGTATAACGAACAAATACACGATAACCAATAAGAAAAAAATCGTTCCCCATAAATGTAGGAAATCCTTTTGGTCTTAAATCTTTTGTTTGAACCATTGCAACTGCCACAAAAGCCCATTTATCTTGAAATGTATCAAGTGTTAAACAGGGAGGTATCAATGACTGAAGTGCTTCTTTAGGTACTGCAAAAGTAAGTACAAGTGAGCTTTCAAAAAAAGCCTCCACAGCAAAAGGATGATTTTTTAGAAATGAGCGCATTGCTTAGCTAAGTTGTTTTTTATGCAAGTAAAATTCATTGAAATAAACAACAATTATAAAAACAAATGCAAAAATAGCATTTAGTTTACCCCAAAGCAATAATTCTGGCACCAATACAAATTCAAGGGTATTCATAGTAGCTACAATTAATATTTGAACAATGGCATTTATTCTTGTTTTTATTTTGCTCAAAATCCAAAGAGCCATAAAAATTTCTGAGCACCCAATAAGTATTGTAAAAAGTTTAGCGTAAGGAGTACCTAAAATTTTTGCTACAATTTGTTCATGCCTTGGAACTGCGTTTAAGACTTTACAAAATAAGCCATTTACAAACCAAACCATTGCTATGCCAAAAGTAAAAATTGAATGAATAAGCTTTAGTTTCATTTATTTAAAAAATAATATGCTTAAAGATAACTAAACAAAATTACCCATCAATAATACTATCTGTCATTCTTGTATACAACGTTTTTAATTTTGGATATGCAGAAAACAAACGCAAATGTTTTTCTAACGTAGTAATATCTTTTCTTATTGCAGGGCCAGTTTGTACATCTAGCGGAGAGTTAGTTTGTATTCGAGCTGCCGTTTCTATGATAAGTGGTTTTAATAAATTAAAATCTACATTTTCATTTTTACAAAAAGTTTCTGCTACGCCATATAAATAATTCGTAAAATTACTCACTAAAACTGCCGATGCATGTAATCGCAATCTTTTATCTTCAGCTACTTCTATTACATCGTTGCTTATTGTTTTTGCAAAACTGTTTATTAAGCCTAATGTTTGTGCATTTTTGGCTTCAATTAATAATGGTATGGTAGGTATTATCTCCATCTCTTTTCTCAGGCTTTGCAAGGGATAAATTACACCGTAGTTTTTTGTATTATCTTCCAGTACATGCATACTTACCGAACCTGCTGTATGAAAAACAGGTGTATCTCCAAAGTGAATATCCTTTAGAGCAGTTGAAAAAGCATTATCAGATAAAGCAACAATAAATAAATCTACCCCCTTATCAAAATTATTGTTGAGTGCACAAAAGCTTGCGCCAATTTTATCTGCTAAAATTTTCCCTTGT
>JAYVID010000111.1:0-15046 GCA_043770525.1 Ferruginibacter sp. | reverse complement strand
AGTTTGTGGTGTAGTTTCGGTAAATGATACTATATCACTTGGGCAGCCTGGTTGATTAAAAACAAAATTTGCTGAAGGCTGTGGCGAAATAATTAATGGAAATTCAAAATCTCTTTCATTGGTAGAACTCCCACAATCTGCAACAGAATTGGTTAAAAACCCTGTTACTTTTACATTATAAGTACCTGGTGATAGGCTGTTTAAACTATAAGGGAAAAAATACCATTTAACGGTTTTTCCAAGTACAACACTGGTTGAATCTGGTCTTATTACAGGATTTAAATAATGTGGAGGAAAATTACTGGCAGGAATTCCAGATAATAATGCTTGATTAGTAGGTGTAACGGTGTAAGGAAAATTTTGCCCACTATTGTAGGTAACTCCAGAGGGTGTAATACTCCATTTTATAGAGTCATAACGAACAGGTATTGATAGTCCAGCACTAGGACCCGTATTTGTTAACGCAGAATCTTGCAAATACAATTTTAAAGAAAAAGGAGAGTTAGAGCATGCAACTGCATCGGTAGTTGGTAGAATAGATAGATCATTTTGAACTGATATTGCATTGGTTAAATCTTTTAAATTAGCTCCAGCAGAATAACCATAAGATTCTGCTGACCCAAACCCATAAGCAATGGCATTAAAACCTGAATCGCAAACTAACCTATGTACCCCTAATGACAATGGAGTAGCAGTTGTAGTTGTACTACCTCCTTGTTTCCAAATTCTAGCATAAGAATAACTATTATCTTGGGGCAAAACTGTAAATGCAGCAGCTGGTATATTTGCACCATCGATTCTAAAAGAGCTTAATCCTGTGCCGCCATTTTTTACAATTACATTAATAAAATGCTGCGTTATGGCAGTATTTGCAGCAGGTTGCATAGAATTTAATGTAACATCACTTATATTTTGTTCTACTGGGTTTAAATAAATCATTTCCGGATCATGCGGATTATTATTTCCCGAAGGACAACCACCACCACCACCACCACTATTAGCTGTTGTAAAATATTGTGCAACCATAATCGGTTTATCCGATTCAATTAAGCTAGTTGTATTTGAACTAATATCAAAATAATTACTAGTAAAGCTTGCACTAGGAATGACAACTCCATTCAATGTAACAATACTAGTCGCATCGGGTCTTAAAATTCTGAATCGATTTGTATTTACTGTCAATGTATTAGGCAATGAGGTGTTTGCACTAGACACAGTAATATATTTTTTACCCCAAGTTGCATTAGGGTACATTTGTTGGTACAGATTATCTGAACTTCCAACTGTGGTTGCTGGACTATTCAATGGCGAACAACCAATTGAAATTTTACCACTTCCACAGAAAAAAGCAATTTTCTTACAATCTCCATTTGGTGGTGCTACAGACTTTATATAACTTCCAGTCAAATCACTTAAAGACAATACTTGGTAAATTTGACCTTGGGTTAGCGTAACTGTTTGTGGAACATTTGCAGGCCAACCATTCTTTGTGGCTTGTGTTGGTGTTATTTCTACGGTTGTTGTACCTGGCTCTACAGCTTCTACAAAAAAGTAAGAATACGAATTATTTTCGTTTGATAATTGTCTATAATTCAATGAATAATATTCTTTACCCAAGGTATTCGTTGGTAAAAAAAGAGTTGCTCCAGAAACTGCACCTACATAAATAAATCCGTAGGAAACAATTGGACTTAAAGCAGTAATATGTATTCCTCTTGAGTATAAACCTTCATCATTTAAAAACTCAGTTCTTGGTATTTGAACAACAGTAATTTGGTTTGCTATAACTGTAAAAGGAATAGTAGCTGTACCACTTGTAAAAATAATTGAGCCAGTGGTATTTACATCAGATGTTAGATAGATTTGCATCGACTCTGCCGTTCCTCCATTAAACATTCTTACATGATTACCATACCCAACCCAAAAATCTTTCCCCTTATTTGTAAAATTTTGTGCAAAGGAATCTTCAAGAGCCAACAAACCTATAAATATAAATAGTAAAAGTTTTTTCATATAAAAATGAATATTTTAAAAAATTTGAGCTGTTACTAAAACCGATAATAGAATACCAAATTTAATGAAAGTTTAATATTGTAGAAAAGAAATTGATAACTGGTAGGTGGAAAACTAATTAATGAATATTTTTTAATATTATAAATATAAATAATATTAATTGGTTTTTGAAATTATCCTTACTTCTTGTAATGCAGTTACTAAAATCATATAAGAAAATAGCTACAAAAAAAAGATAAAAAAAAGACAACCTGTCAGTAAATAAAAAGTTCATAAAAGCGTTATTAGAGCTATTTAAAATGCATTAGTATTTGAGGTATGGCTTAGCATCATTTTGTAAAAAAAAGGAAAATTTAACAAAATTAAGATTAAATAGATTACATTTTTATACTATATGAATATTTTACTAAAGTATTTGTTCTAATAAAACTTATATTATATTGTTATTCAATAATTTACTAAAATATTATAATTAAAATTTAAATTATCGCTTAAAATTACAAAAATTGATAAATATTAGATTTAAAGTATACAATTTGATAAAGTAAATATTCTTATAAAATTTATAAAATATTTTTAATAAGTATTTTATATTATAAATATTTAACAAAAATATTTAGTTCACTTTTTACCCTTTTTACAAGTCTTATTAGTTTTAAATTACTCAAAAGCTTAGTTAATATTTTTCAAAACTAGAAAATTATATTTCACCAACCCTCCTATTTTTTGTACATTGCAGTACAATTTTATTGAATGAAAAAATACACCTCCTACCCTGTTATTTTAATATTGCTTTTTGTTGTCGTTTTGTCATCCTGTCAGAAACCGAAAGACCTTGTTTTTAAAGACTATAAAAACCTAAAAATTGATAAACTTAGCTTTGCTGGGGCTGCTTTAAATGTAGATTTAATTTATTACAATCCTAATAAATTTAGTTTACAGGTAAATAGATCAGACCTCGATATTTTTGTGGACAGCACTTTTCTAGGACATTCTTCACAAAATATACAAGTAACGGTTCCTAAAAAAGCTGATTTTGTGTTGCCTTTAAAAGTAGATTTAGATGTAAAAAACTTACTTAAAAATGGAATGTCTGGGGTAAGTTCATTATTTAATAAGGATGTAAAAGTGCGTTTTTTAGGATCTATAAAATTGGGTAAAATGGGCGTTTACAAAACATTTAAAGTGGATTATACTACGGTACAAAATTTCTCAATGTTCAAATAGTTTTGCCAATTAAGCCAAATTTCTGCTTCATTTTGAGGCGACCATGTTTTGCTTTTTTTAAAAGCATTTTGAGCTTTTTTTAAATTAATAAACACAGTAAAATATATTATTTTACTCTCGAATTTATCATATATCTATTGTGTATTAGCTAATTTCTTGCTCTTCTCTAAAGATATTTATTTTTTTTCTTCAAATAATTTGCAAATCCTTGCTTTCTGCATTAATTTAGCATATTAATTTATATATATATACGTTTTACTTTTTTCATTTTAAATTTGTAACTTCGACAATTCCATAAGTTTCATGCAATAGAAATTTATTTATTTAAACCCATTTTTATTAATGCCTAAAATACCTCTAATATGGCAACTAAACTATACATCGGTGAACGATGGAAACCAGTAGAAATTAACCTTGGACAAAGCAATTTAAACAGAATTGAAGTTTCAAACCTTGGAAGAGTAAGAAGCTTTAACCAAATGTCTGATGGTAATATTTTAGATGGTTCTATGATTAATGGATATAGAATCATTCGCCTAAAGTTTTTTACTGTAAGGGATGAAAAAACAGAGCTTTCTTTCTTGTACCACCAAACACAAATTGCCAAATTTGCAAAAAAATTGGCAAAAATGAAACTAGATAAGGTAGATAAAACTGCATTAAAAGAAGCTACTAGCCTTTTAAATGGGCTTAAAAAAAATCTACAACAAAAGTATGCTGAGGATGCAAAAAAGCGAACACTTCATTACCATGCATTGGTTCACAGGCTTGTGGCTACTTATTTTGTAAAACAAACCAGCGATAACCATTGTATTGTTTCACATTTAGATTACGATAAGTTAAACAACAAGGCTAGCAATCTTAAATGGATGACACAACCGCAAAATGTAGTACACCAACAAAGCAGCCCTAACGTAATTGCAGATAAAGCCAATAGAAGATTAACTTCTCAAAATGGTGGAAGAAATGCTAAGCTTACAGTTACAAAAGTTATGTTGCTCAAAAAGCTGCTGAACGAAGGCAAAGAAATTAAAAAGTTAGCAAAACAATTTAAAGTAACAGATACCCAAATAATCCGTATAAAAAAAGGTGAAAACTGGGGAGATGTAGCTGCTGCAAAATAGATTTAAGATAGTTAGACATTAGATATTAGAAAAAGCAAATAAAGATTAGACACTTTCAATAAGTTCATTACCCTAATTTTGCAGCATTAAAAACATACTATGAATTTTCAACTGAACGAAGAGCAATTAATGATACAACAAGCTGCAAGAGATTTTGCAGTAAATGAATGCCTGCCTGGTGTAATAGAAAGAGATGAACATCAAAAATTTCCCAAAGAGCAAATAGAAAAACTGGCCGACCTAGGATTTATGGGAATGATGGTAAAGCCTGAATATGGTGGTGCAGGACTAGACACCATGAGCTATGTACTAGCAATGGAAGAAATAAGTAAAGTGGATGCAAGTACAAGTGTATGTGTAAGTGTAAACAATAGTCTTGTATGCTACGGCCTGCAAGAGTATGCAAACGAAACTCAAAAACAAACCTATTTAAAACCATTGGCACAAGGCAAAAAAGATGGCGAATTGTACATTGGTGCTTTTTGCCTGAGTGAGCCAGAAGCTGGTAGCGATGCTACAAGCCAACAAACAACTGCAGAAGAAAAAGATGACCATTACTTATTAAATGGTACAAAAAATTGGATTACCAATGGGAATAGTGCAAGTGTATATTTGGTAATAGCGCAAAGCGATGTGAGCAAAGGTAGCCGAGGTATAAATGCATTTATTGTAGAAAAAAAATGGGCTGGCGTAGTGGTAGGTGCAAAAGAAAACAAACTAGGTATAAGAGGTAGCGATACACATACCATTATGTTTAACGATGTAAAAGTACCTAAAGAAAATAGAATTGGCGAAGAAGGATTTGGTTTTAAATTTGCCATGAAGACCCTTGCAGGTGGGCGCATAGGCATAGCGGCGCAAGCACTAGGTATTGCAAGTGGTGCGTATGAGTTGTCATTAAAATATAGCAAAGTGCGTAAGGCATTTGGCACAGAAATAATGAACCACCAAATAATACAATTTAAACTAGCAGATATGGCTACTAAAATTGAATGTGCAAGAATGCTTTGCCTCAAAGCAGCTTGGGAAAAAGATGAGCATATAGATTATACACTGAGTAGCTCTATGGCAAAAGTATTTAGCAGCGAAACCGCTATGTGGACTGCCACCGAAGCGGTACAAATACACGGTGGGTATGGCTTTGTAAAAGAATACCATGTAGAGCGTATGATGAGAGATGCAAAAATTACACAAATATATGAGGGTACAAGTGAGGTACAAAGGATAGTGATTGGTAGGGCAATTTTGAAATAGGCCCCCTAAATCCCACGAAGGGGGACTTTTAGTCTCTGATAATTTGAAGATTTGTTTAAACTATTGAAGCCTGGCTCCTCTCCTTCGGAGAACTTGTCCCGACTTTTCGGGAGGCGGAGGTGAGGTTTTTGTTTGTGGGCTGAAGTACTTTGATGGAGCTTCATTGGCGACGCTCCTTTCATCAACATATCTTTTTTCATCTTTTATAAAAGCGTAGATAAAGGTTATAAATAAGATGTGTGAACGATAAATCGTTTGCACATTTTTTTTTACGATATGCTTAAAATAATTTCAAACTTTATTTATTCATTTTTTCTAATTGATCTAATAATTCTTCCAACCCATTCATTTTAATTTCCAGCAAACATTGTAACAATGCTCCCAGCTTATTTTTTGGAAACCCTTTTCTTGCAAACCATTCCAAATAGCTAATAGGAAGCCTTCTAAGAATTGTACCCTTATACTTACCAAAAGGCATTTCCATTTTTATTAAAGTTTCTAACATTGCCCCATCTGGCATTTGTACATCTTCCATTTTATTATAGTTCAAGATTCAAAGTTGAAAGTTCAAGGTTTGTTCTCCAAGATCTTCTTTTATTAATATTAAACACTCATTATTACAAATTGTTAATTGCATTTTGCTCACATCCTCTTACTATCTGCATATTGCCAATTGCCTTTTGCCAACTGCCTCACCTCCCCACACCTGGCACTACTGGCAAACTCTCATTGCCATCTTCATTTACAGCTTGCACTGCAAAAAAATAATTATCTTTTGAAAATGGAACAGTAATAAAATTTTCTTTTGTAAAAATTTTGCGCTGCCATAAAGCACAGGTAGTTTCTCTCATCAATAAATAATATCCTTTTACCATTCCAGCTTTTGGTCTTTGCCAATATAGGTATGAGCTATTACCCAATTTTTTCACATCTATTTTTACACTATCTGGCATGCTAGGTGCTTTAGCTAAATTTGCAAGAGTACTTAAATTTACACCTGTATTTTTTCTAAGATATTCAAAATCTATAAACTCAATCAAATCGCCGTATTGTATACCGTTTTCTTTTCTTACATCTTGGTGTTGTCGGGTATAATTTTCATTCATCTCTGTCATTCTAGTAGCAGCAAATCCATTTTCTACAAAAGGCGTATGATCACCACCACGTAAAAAACGATCGTTTCTATACACTAATTTCACTTCTATATTTTCTACATATCGTTCACCTATTTCTTTTATGTACCGAGCAAGTTGTCTACTCTTACCATCATTTTCCAATCCCAATGCACGTATATTTTTTGCATTTTTTTCTAGCTCATAAAAAGAAATACCTTCACTAAAAATTCTTACTTGGGTGTTGTTTATAATATTTGTTTCGTTGCTATTGTTGCTGCCCATTATGTCATTGTTTAGCACAGCTTCAATATTGGTATTTAGTTTTCTTGCCCTTGTAGCCATAAATGTAGAACCTAGCAAACCTTGCTCTTCCCCACTCATAGCCACAAATAAAATAGTAGCACTAAATTTTTGTTTACTCATTATTCTTGCACACTCCATTACCGCAGCTACCCCACTAGCATCATCATTTGCACCTGGTGCATCCCCTACTCTATCCATTACTTTTGTGCGCATATTATCTAGGTGTCCACTCACTATAAAAATTCTATCATCGTTTGCGTCTGTACCTTTTAGCGTAGCTACAACATTTCCTAAAAGCAATGTTGTATCTACTCTTTTTTTATCAGGTTGTAAAGTGGTGGTATCAATTATAGCTGTTAATCTTCCATTAGATTGTGCTGCAAACTCATTAAACTTTTTAAGAACATAAAACCTAGCAGCACCTATTCCTCTTTTTTTATCAGTTTGTGTACTCAATGTATTTCTTGTACCAAAGTCTACCATTGTTTGTATATAATTACGCAAAGAGTCTGGCGAAACTTCTTTTACCATTTTTTCAATTGCAGGATCTTTTACAATAATTGTTTGTGCAAGATTTGTTTTGAAAAAAAATCCAAAAAAAATCATGAGCAAAATATTTTTCATTTTTATTAAATTAAAGTTTAAATATTTATATTAAGGTTCATCACAAATGAACGACTATTTTTAATCAAGTATTAAAGGCAAAAAAACTATTGTACTTTCGTACTCCATATTGTATGAAACACTCCTTCTACATCTAAACGTTCATAAGTATGTGCACCAAAAAAATCTCTTTGAGCTTGTACCAAGTTTGCAGGTAGCCACTCACTTCTATAAGCATCAAAATAATGTATACAAGCACTAAATGAAGGTGTAGGTATACCAGCTTGCATTGCCGTTACTACAACTTTTCTTAATGACGATTGAGCTTTAGTTATTTCTTTACTAAAATGATTACTGGTTAGCATATTTTTTAATAATGGCTCATCTTTATAAACCTTCATAATATCTTCAAGCAAGGCAGCTCTAATGATACAACCTCCTCGCCAAATAGATGCTACAGTCGTAATATTTATATCATATTTATTAACATCAGAAGCTGTTTGCAACATGGATAATCCTTGTGCGTACGTTATTACAAAAGATGCGTACATGGCTTCTTCTAATAAATCTATAAAAGTTTTTTTATCACTTGTAAACAAGTCTTGTTCTACATCTGCAAAAATACTTGCGGCATTGGTTCTATCCTTTTTCATAGATGAAAGTATTCTTGCACATACCGCAGCATCTATGGAGGGTATGGCAGCGCCTATTGCCATTGCATCTTGGCTCATCCAAGCACCCGTACCTTTTTGCTTTGCGGTATCTTTTATTGCATCTATAAGCATGCCACTTGTAAGATCATCTTTTTGCAAAAAAATAGCAGCCGTTATTTCTATTAAAAATGATTGTAATCTTCCTTTGTTCCAACTATCAAATACTTGGTGCAATTCTTCATTACTCAATCGAGCATATTTTTTTAGTAAATGATAAGCCTCTGCAATCATTTGCATGTTAGCATACTCAATACCATTGTGCACCATTTTTACATAATGCCCCGCTGCACCATTGCCCATATAAGCAGTACATGGTGCTCCATTTATTTTTGCAGAAATTGCCTCAAGCATGGGCGATAATCTTTTGTGTGCTGCTACATTTCCACCCGGCATTATGCTGGGCCCAAACCTTGCTCCAGTTTCACCACCCGATACACCTAAGCCTACAAAATGAAACCCTTCTTTATCCAACGCATCTATTCTTCTTTGTGTATCTGTAAAATGAGAGTTACCACAGTCTACAATAATATCATCTTTTGTAAGAAATGGTTTTATATCATTCACTACCGCATCTACTATTGGCCCAGCAGGCACTAAAAGCATAACCACCCTTGGTAATTCCAATGATTGTATAAATGCTGCAACATCATTAAATCCTTTTACTTTTTTCCCTTCACCCAATGTATCAAGCGCTGCTGTTTTTTTTACATCTTTATCATAACCAGCTACACTAAATTCATGATCGCACATGTTAAGTACCAAATTACAGCCCATTGTACCAAGGCCCACCATCCCAAAATTATATTGCATATTCATTTTTGTTTACTATAAAAAATATTTGATAAAGCTAATAAAAAAACCTTCGCAAATGCGAAGGTTTTTTTATTTATTATTTTAAAAAAGAAATTAGCAGTTTACACATGCTTTCTTTTTCTTTCCTTTTACTTTAGGTTTAGCAGCTGCAATGGGTGCTGCAACTTTTGAAGGTACTTTAGGTGTAGCCGTTGCAATATTTACAGCAGGTATTCCGCCTTTTATTTTAGCATATTCTTCAGTAGTCAACACTTCTCCCGTAAATCCAATATTTTTAGAATCTTCCGCACCAGCAAATTTCACAATCATGTGTTTATTTATTGGACCTAAAGATGCTGCATTAAAAGTAGCTGTAATAGTACCTGTTTTACCTGGTTTAATGGGTGTTTTTGTATAATCACCTACCGTGCAACCACAAGTAGGATTAGCACTTTCAATTATTAAATCTGTTTTGCCAACGTTTGTAACTACAAAAGTAGAAACAGCAGGAATATTTTGAGGTATTTTACCCAAATCAATAGTCTCTACTTTAATCTTAGCAATATCATCAGATTTTACTTGAGCAAATAAACTAGTTGCCATTATGAATGCAACTAGTGAAAACAATACTTTTTTCATTTTATCTTTTTTATAAATTTTACTTCTTTATTTCTGCCGCTTCTACATTTGCAGGAGCACTAGTAGCAGGGGTTGCATACACTTCTCCTTTAATATTTAATACTTTTGTTTGAGTACCATTGTAAGTAATAGTAACTGGTTTTGTAAAAGGGGCTACTGCACCTGCATTAAAACCAACTTTTATGTCTACACTTTCCC
Source organism: Ferruginibacter sp. (assembly GCA_043770525.1). Classification (GTDB taxonomy): domain Bacteria; phylum Bacteroidota; class Bacteroidia; order Chitinophagales; family Chitinophagaceae; genus Ferruginibacter. Next base: position 5,065 of record JAYVID010000111.1, on the reverse strand, counting down.
CTGGTGCAATTACTTTTTCTCTTTCCCACTCTGGTGTAGTACAACCACAGCTAGCTTGTACATTATCTAATTTGTATGGTGCTTTACTAGTATTAGTTACAGTAAATACATGGGTTACTGGTTTACCTTGTGGTATTTTACCAAAGTCAAACTCAAGTTCTTTAGCCACCAATGTTTCTGGTAAAACTGGAGCTGGTGCAGCATTTATTACTTGTGTTGCATTGTCTGTAACCATTCCTGTTTGTGCAGTATTTGCAACATTTCCGCCAGAAATAGCAGTTTGCGAAGGTAATGTTACCGGAGTTACTTTACCTACTCCTTTTTGCTTAGCTTTTGTTTTTGCAGTTTCTTTAGCAACTTTTGTTGCTTTTTCTGTAACTGCCGTCTTTGTTGCAGTTACAGGAACTGCAACTACTGTTTCCTTTGCATGATTATGTCCAGCATGAGGATCTACTTCAACTGCTTTTTGAGCATTTACAGCAATGGTTGAAGCAAATACTGCAAATAATAATATTGTTTTTTTCATTTCTATTGTTTTTATATTAGACCACAAATATACAAAAAGGTTTTATTTTAAAGAAAATTCATATTGTTATTAGTATTTTTTAACAAACCACATTAAAATTGATATTTTTGTAGCAACTTACAACTATATGGATACCCTCAATAATATGGATGCTGCTTCTGCAGAAAAATTAAGTTTTGATACATTTAGAAACGAAGTTTTAAAAGATTATGGATTTGCCTGCCTTAGCAGGGAAGTGAGTTTACTTGGGCGAAAAGAAGTGCTTACTGGAAAAGCCAAATTTGGCATTTTTGGAGATGGTATTGAAGTACCCCAAATAGCCATGGCCAAGTTTTTTAAACCGGGTGATTTTAGAAGTGGATATTACAGAGACCAAACTTTTATGTTTGCCAGCGAACTTTGCACAGTTGAACAGTATTTTGCTCAACTATATGCAGATACTAATATAGATAATGAACCTTTTAGCGGAGGCAGGCAAATGAATGCTCATTTTGCTACAAAAATGGTAGATGAAAACGGTAATTGGATGCCACTTGCCACTACAAAAAATATAAGTAGTGATATAGCACCTACCGCAGGGCAAATGCCAAGAGCACTTGGTTTGGCTTATGCTAGTAAATTTTTTAGAAATGTAAAAGAAGTAGAAAATGAAACAACGTTAAGCAATAAAGGAAATGAAGTTTGTTTTTGTACCATTGGAGATGCCTCTACGAGTGAAGGTCATTTTTGGGAAACCATTAATGCTGCTGGTGTTTTACAGGTTCCATTAGCTGTTTTTGTATGGGATAACGGATACGGCATTTCTGTTCCAAAAAAATATCAAACAACAAAAGGATCTATTTCTGATGTTTTAGCTGGGTTTCAGCAAAAAGATGGAAGTAATGGATTTGATATTTATAAACTAAAAGGCTGGGACTATGCTAGTATGTGCGAAGTATTGGAACCTGCCATTGAAAAAATAAGAGAAACACATACTCCTGCTATTTTTCATATAGAAGAAATTACACAACCACAAGGGCATTCTACATCTGGTAGCCATGAGCGGTATAAAAATACTGATAGACTAGCTTGGGAAAAAGAATGGGATTGTATTAAACAAATGCGTAGCTGGATTTTAGAAAATGCTTTAGCTTCTGAAGAAGAAATTTTAGTGATAGAGGAGGCAACAGTTGTAAAAGTAAAGCAAGGGAAACAAGCTGCTTGGGATGCCTATTTTACACCTATAAAAAATAAAGCTGCAGAAGCAGTAACTATTTTAGAAACTACCAATAACAATGAAGCAATAACGATAGCTACTACGCTTAAAAATATAAAAGAACCTTTATTAAGAGATATTTTAAAAAGCCTTGCTACTGCTTTGTATATATTACCAAATGACACAAATCTACATTCATTTTATAATACTTTACTACAAAAAAACAATCAAAATTATGATGCTTTTTTGCATAATGAAGGTGCAAAAAGCGCTTTAAAAGTAGCAGCAATACCAGCACAATTTGATGATACAAGTGCTGTGATAAATGGTTACGAAATATTAAACAAATACTTTGATAAACTTTTTGCAAATAATAATAAAGTAGCTGCCTTTGGAGAAGACTTAGGATTTATTGGAGATGTAAACCAAGGCTTTAGTGGGTTGCAAGAAAAATATGGCAAAGACAGAATTTTTGATACAGGCATAAGAGAGCTTACAATAATTGGGCAGGGTATTGGCATGGCTTTACGTGGCCTACGACCAATTGCCGAAATACAATATTTAGATTATTTATTGTATGGTTTACAACCATTAAGTGATGATGTGGCTACTACTCATTTTAGAACTGCAGGGCAGCAAAGTTGTCCTCTAATTGTTCGTACACGTGGGCATAGATTAGAAGGTATTTGGCATAGTGGCTCACCCATGGGAATGATAATAAATGCCCTTCGTGGAATGTATGTTTGTGTGCCAAGAAATATGACTCAAGCTGCAGGCATGTACAATACTTTGTTACAAGCAAACGATCCTGCTATTGTAATTGAATGCTTAAATGGATATCGTTTAAAAGAAAAATTACCTTCTAACATAGATACATTTAATGTACCTCTAGGAATAATTGAAACACTAAGAGAAGGAGATGATATTACCTTAGTGAGTTATGGTTCCACATTACGCATTGTGCAAGAAGCAGCCGAAACACTGGCAAAGATGGATATTAGTTGCGAAGTAATTGATGTGCAAACATTATTGCCCTTTGACTTAAACCATGACATAGTAAAATCATTAAAAAAGACTAGTCGCATCATTTTTATAGATGAAGATGTACCTGGTGGTGCCGCCGCATATATGTTTAACAAAGTAATGGAAGAGCAAAAGGGTTATAAGTATTTAGATGTAAGCCCTAGAACCTTAACAGCAAAAGCACACAGGCCTGGATACGGTAGCGATGGTGATTATTTTGCAAAGCCTAATGCGGAAAGTGTGGTGGCGGAAGTGAGGGAGATGATAGCGGAATAGTAAGTGGACTTATTTTAAAAGCAAATTAATGTTGTGAGTAAAATATCAGAATTAATAAACCAAGCTTTAAAAGAAGATTCTACTATTTATGCTAGTGTAAGTTTTGGAAATATTTTTAATCAAAATACTCAGCTAATAAATTCTGAAACAGGGGTAGATTGTAAAGGATCTGAAATTATTATTACTTCTTATGATGTTGCGCATATTTTAAAGCGTCATGGAAATAATAAATTAGAATTGGAAAGAGGGCAAATAGGAGTTGATGAAAAGATTTCGAATTGATAAAAGATATAATTTTCAATTATGACAACGTAGAAAGAGGTAAAGACTTGAGAAATGCAAAAAGTATTGTTTTTTCAAAAAGGATAATAGTTTATTATAAGCTTATTGTATCTGTGGAGGGTAAATTACCTAATAAAAAAATGGTAGTAAAAACGCTATTTAAAAAACCTTAGGAAAAGAAAAGCTGATACAAAAGTATCAGCTCAAATTCTTATCGTAACAAGGAAACGTGATAATCATTACTGACCGTCGCTCATACGTCCAAAACGTTTTGTTACAACACAAAAATACGTAACAAGTTTAAATTTTATGATTTGTTTTTAATTTTAACAATTGGCTAAAAAATATAGTAATAAATTCTCTGCCACAATTTCAAATATTCCTCATAATTGAATGTTTGTCATAATAAAAATGTATTTTAGTATTTAATTTTAATCACACTATAAAACAACAAATCATGGCAGTAGTAAAAGTAATTGAAGTAATAGCAACTTCACCAACAAGTTTTGAAGATGCAGTAAAAAATGCTGTTTCGGAAGTTTCTAAAACAATTAGAAACATAGATTCTGTATGGGTAAAAGACCAAAAAGTACACGTAAAAGATGGCGCAATAGCTAGCTGGGGTGTAGTTTGTAAAGTATCTTTTAGAATTGAGGGAGGGGAATAATTATTATAAAATGATAATTAATAGAGGCTGCTCTTTTGAAGCAGCCTCTAACTTTTTATATCCAATTTTTTATACTGCAAAGCTAGTGCCACAGCCGCAAGTACTGCTAGCATTGGGGTTTTTAAATGTAAACCCTCTAGAGTTTAATCCACCCTCCCACTCTACTTCCATACCTAAAAGATAAATGCTATGTGCATTATCAATTACAAACGATACATCCTCTAAATCATAAAGTGTATCATTTTCTTTTTGAAAATCAAATTCAAGTACATAAGTCATACCACTGCAACCTCCGCCTTTTACACCTACTCTTAATATTTTATTTATATTAAAATCAGCTTCAGTCATCAATCTTTTTATTTCTGCAATAGCAGATGCTGTAAAATTAATTGGGCTACTTATTAGTGTTTCCATCTATTTTTATTTTTTGTAAAATTACGATTTATAAAAAATTAGCAACGCTTTTTTTCTTTACGAAAAACGATAAAAAAACCGCTCCATTTTTCAATGAAGCGGAACCCTAGTTACCCCTAACTATTATTTTTAAATCACTTTGTTTATTTTACTATAAATGGTAATGTTGTTTTTGTACCAGTTTCATCTAGTATCGTTACGTGATAACTTCCACTTGCTACATTTCCTATTTTTATAGTTTGTAATACAGCATTTGTATTTACTTGTATGGTGGCTGTTTTTATTGCTTGCCCAGCTGTGTTTGTTATTTGTGCTGTGTAGTTTCCTTTTGCTACATTATCCAAGTGTACATTTACATTGCCACCCACTACTGGGTTTGGATATACACTTATTTTACTTGCTGCTACTACATTTGCTTCTGCTACCTCTGCACCTACCATTGCTATAGCTGAGTAAACTGTAACTCCTGCTGTAGTGGTAAATTTAATTCTGTACCAGTTGTTGTTTATACTTGCATTGTTATCTGTAAAACTATACACAGGGTTGCCACTGTTGTTTGCTATGGCAGCTTGTGTGCCTATTACTGTAAACGTAGTACCATTGTTGCTTTGCTCTATGCTGTAGTTGGCTATATTGGCTTCGTTGGCTACTGCATAGTTTACTTTTATGGTTTTGTTTGCAT
>JAYVID010000110.1:0-21035 GCA_043770525.1 Ferruginibacter sp. | reverse complement strand
CTTGAACCTTTAACTTTTCAACCTTCCAGCTCTTTCACCACCTGTGCTGCTGCTACTTCACCGCTAATTAATGATGGTGGCACACCTGGCCCAGGCACTGTGAGCTGCCCAGCGTAATACAAGTTAGCTACTTTTTTGCTCTTGAGCGATGGTTTTAATATTGCTGTTTGCATTAATGTATTTGCTAACCCATAGGCATTACCCTTAAAAGCGTTATGGTCATCGACAAAATCAGATACGGAGTAAGAGCGTTTATAGATTATCGAAGCTGCAATATTATTACCAGTTTGCTCCTCAAAGCGTTTTAGTATTTTTAAAAAATAATCGTCTCTCAGCTTTTCATCATCGCCAACCAGTCCTGCAGCTACAGGTATAAGAAAAAATAGATTTTCGCTACCAGCGGGTGCTACTTTTTCATCTGTTACTGATGATGCACAAACATAAAATAAAGGCTCTGTAGGCCATTTTGGGGTATCGTATATTTCTTTGCCATGCTTATCAAAATCTACATCAAAAAATAAAGAGTGATGCTCTACGTTTTTTAATTTTTTATTTATGCCAACATAATACAACAAACAAGAGGGTGCCATTACCCTTTTATCCCAATAGGTTTGGCTATAAGTTCTATACTTTTCTTCTAACAATTTGGTTTCTGTAAAATGATAATCAGCAGCAGAGATAATAGCATCTGCAAAAAATGTTTCTTCGCCATTAGAAGAAGTGGTGGTTACAGAAGTGGCTTTACCATTTTCTACATTAATGCATTTAGCATTTTGCCCAAAATGAGTTTTTACACCAAGTTCTGTGGCTAATGTATGCATAGAAGTTGCTACAGTATTCAATCCACCTGCTGGGTACCAAGTACCTAGTTTTATATCGGCATAGTTCATTAAACTATACAAGGCAGGAATATTTTGTGGCAATGCGCCCAAAAACAAAACAGGAAATTCCATCAACTGCACCAATTGTGGATGTTTAAAATATTTACCAATATGCTTTTTCATATTAGTAAACACATCTAGTTTTAAAACTCCTTTTGCAAGCTCTATATCCGCAAATTCCATTACAGAAAGGCTGGGTTTAAAAACCAGTTTTTTTACGCCTACTTCGTATTTATATAATGCTTCTGCTAAAAATTTATCTAATTTTCCTCCACTTCCTTTTTCTATACTTTCAAATAAATTTTTGAGTGCAGCATAATCTGCAGGTATATCTATTTTATTTTCGGGGTAATAAACGGAGTAAGATGGGTCAAGCCTTTTGAGGGAATAGTAATCTGAAACTTTTTTGCCAAAGCAGCCAAAATAACGATCAAATACATCGGGCATCCAATACCAACTTGGGCCCATATCAAAAGTAAAACCTACGGCTTCCATTTTTTGTGCACGCCCACCTGGTTGTAAATGTTTTTCTAGCAATGCTACATCCCAGCCTGCTTTAGCCATAAAACTAGCGGCTGATAACCCTGCAAAACCACTACCAATTACAATTACTTTCTTCATTGAGCTTATATACGTAGTAAGTAGATTGTGAGATGCGAATTTAAACAAAAAAATGTGCTTTAAGAGCACATTAAATGAATTAAACTTTTAGAAAATAAATAATTGAATTAAAGCTATTAAAAATCTCTAGAAGGTAAATCTTTAAAAAGTTTTTGTGAAAGTTTATTTTCTGAAAATATGATACTCCAAGCCGTTAAAAAAATTATTTTAAAATCTGTTAATATGGATGCATTTTTTTGATACCATATTTCTAACTTTCCTTTGAAAGGAAAAATTCTGCCATACATTTTTTTGGGATCTGTTGCTTCAGAAACTAACTTTTCTTCATCTCTAAAAATAACAGAACCTATACCTGTGATACCAGGCTTTACGTTGTAAATATTTTTTTGTATATTTTCTTCATACAACTTAAAACTTACTTCCATCAAGGGTCTTGGCCCTACAATACTCATATCTCCCATGAGTACATTAAAAATTTGTGGCAGTTCATTTATTTTTGTTTTACGCAAAAATCCGCCCATTGGTAATACCCTAGGGTCGTTACGCAAAGTAATTTCTCCAGTTCCAATGTTGGGGCTGTTCTTCAACATGGTAGCAAATTTCCAAATATTAAAAGGTTTGTTTTTATACCCAATTCTTTTTTGAAAATAAAAAATATCATACTCTCCCGTACATTTTAAAATTACCATAATAGGTACAAGGATAGGGGATAGTAAAAGCAATGCAACCAATGCAATAATAATATCAATAAGTCTTTTAAAAAATGAGTACATAAATTTATTAGAATAAAACAAAAAAATTATTTTAAAATATCTTCAATAATTTTTAAATGATGTGTAGTATGTATCTGAAGAAACTTAATACAGCCTTTTAATTTTACATCTCCAAAAAAAGGATGTGCAAAATGTTTATTTTTATCAAGGGTATACAATTCGTTTATTTTTTCTTTGGCAAGTGTAATATTTCTTTTCAATTGCTCTAAAGTGATAACTGTATTCGGTTGTACAGATTTTGGCGCCTTTCCTTTTCCTCTCGGTATTTTATTTAATATAAAAACAATTGTTCTTACAAAATTAAAATTTGATTTAAATTCTTCTGGTTTAGATAGTTTTATATTTTCTGTTACGTTTATCAAAACCATTAAAGTATGTGCTATATGCCACCCAACAGTAGTTGCAGAAATATTACTATTCACTTTGTTATAACTAGTAACTTTTGTTTCTAGCATATCAATTAATGATAGGATTTTGTTCTTTTTCATTTAACTAAATACTGATTTTATTTTGGCAACAACGTCACTTAGTTCAGCATCGGTAATATTGGTACTGCAAGGTATGCTTAAACAATGTTTGTAAACAAAATCAGATTGATCATTATTATTTACATAAATATCATTTTTAAACATGGGTAATTGATTCATTGGAACCCAAAATGGTCTACTTTGTAATTTATTATCGTTTAATACTTTTAGTATTTCTTTTTGCTTTGTAGTAAAAATTGTAGGTAGCCACCAATTAGGATTTACATCATCACTTACTTCTTGAAACTTAATATCGCCTATTCCATTCAATTCGTTTTTATAAAAAGCAATAATTTCTTTTTTTCGTGCAATAAAACTTGGCAACTGCTCCATTTGTGCTACTCCCATTGCTGCGGCTACATTTACTAGGCGATAGTTATACCCAATTTCATCATGCATATATTCAAAAGGATCACTTTTAGCTTGTGTGGTTAGGTGCTTTGCTTTTTTTGCAAGTGCTTCATCATTTGTTACAATCATACCACCACCACCTGTAGTTATTATTTTATTACCGTTGTAGCTAAAGGTTCCCATCAACCCAAAACTACCAGCATGTTTGCCTTTGTAATAACTTCCTAAAGCCTCCGTACTATCTTCAATTACAATTAAGTTATGTTGTTTTGCTAATGCAAGCAATTTGTCCATATCACAAATATTTCCCAGTACATGCACAGGCATTATTATGGGTATTCGTTTGCCAGTAATTTTATGATAACAAGCTCCGTCTTTTTGCTCTGTTTCATTTTGCAAAAAAGTTTCTAAAATATTTAAATCCATTTGCCAATTGGCAGCATCGGTATCTATTAAAATGGGCGTAGCTCCTGTATATTTTATGGAATTAAGCGTAGCAATAAAAGTAATGTTTGGTGTAATTACCAAATCATTTTGCCCTACACCCTGCAGAATTAAACAAATATGTAGCGCAGTAGTACCACTGCTGGTAGCTACGGCATATTTTGTACCAGCATATTCGGCACTCATTTTTTCAAATTGATCTACATAAGCACCCACACTACTCACCCAACCTGTTGTAATACACTCAGTAACATATTTCAATTCGTTACCACCCATATTAGGACCACTTAGTAATACCATTTAGCTTGTTTTAAGATTTGCAAAGGTATAAAAAAACCTCGTTCTTTTAAGAAACGAGGTTTTGAGAATATGCAAACTTCTTATTATATATTTCTAAATTTTTGTCCAAATGAATCTGTAACAATGCCAGTACTTAATAATTTGTAAATTTCTTTTACACCGTCTGGTACTGTTTTTGTAATAGTAAAACCTAATTCGTTTTTTATTTTATCAAAATTCACCCTATAATCTCTTGGGTCTTCGTTCATTTCTACATAATCTACTTTTACATTAGGTACTACTTTGCAAACTTCTTCTATAATCATTCCTTTATTGTAATTTTCTTCTGTACTGCCTACGTTAAATACATTTGCTTTTACTTTGGCTTCATCACTTTCAATTACTAAAACTACCGCACGAGCTAGATCATCTACATGGCAATATGGTCTCCAAAATTGTGCTCCCCATATTGGTTGTTCACCATTTACAGTGGCATTTCTAGTAAATTCATTCACTGTTAAATCGAAACGAATACGAGGGCTAAAACCATACACTGTGCTAAAACGCAAAGCAGTACTGCACATTGGAGAGTCTTTCTTATCCTCTAATAAATATTTTTCAAATTTTACTTTTAGTTCTGCATATAATGAAACTGGGTTTAGCTCCGAGGTTTCAGTTACAAAAGAATCTGGATCTGCCATTTTACCATAATTGCTACAAGTGCTTGCAAAAACAAAACGTTTTACGCCAGCAGCTTCAGCAGCATCAAACAAGGCTACACTTCCATCCCAATTAGTACTGTTAGCATCATCACTGTATTTTTTGCATGCAGGGTCGCCTACAATAGCTGCAAGGTGAGCAATTGCGTCAATACCTACAAGTGCCTTATTTACATCTTCAGCATTTCGTACATCTCCTTTCATAAATTCAAATTTTGGGTGTAGCATCACATCTATTAATGCATCTCCACCAAAATTTAAATTATCTAATGCCCTCACATCATAACCTTTATTCAATAATTGACGAACCAAAACAGAACCGATGTATCCTGCGCCACCTGTAACTAATACCTTCATGTATTTTTTAATTTTTTAGAATTGCAAAAGTACTTAATTTACCTATTTACTTCGCATCAAATATTTGATATAAAGATTTGAATAAAAATATTGTGCATTTGATTTATTATTTTTTCGGAATAAAAAATCTATTTGCGTAATTTTTAGACTTAAATTCTTCTAAACTATTGATTTTATTTCCATTTTCTTCTAAAATATCGTAATTAGAATTACAAAATATTTTATATATATATTCATGGTTTCTAGTAACTTCTATCATGAACTTAATAATATTTTTTCTGATATTATCTACAGCTCCTTCTATTACTTCGGATTCGAATCCTTCAACATCTATTTTTACAAAGTCTGGTAATTTACCGCCAGTTTTATCTATAAATGAATCAAAAGATATCATCTCTACGTCTACTTTTTCTCTAACACCATCATTAAGTGCATTTTTGTTGTTTTCATCAAATACTTTATAATCTTCTAAAAAAGAGTTGTTTTGTCCTGTTACGTTTTCTACATATAAAATGGCTACCTTATTTTCATTACCTACTCCCTTTTCAATAATATCTATCTGAGGATGGTTTTGAGTATTAGTTCTTAAATACTTTAAATTTTCTTGACTTGGTTCAAAAACAACCACAGTTCCTGTATCTTTTACAATACTTTTAAATATTAGTGACATATAGCCAATATGGCCTCCAATTTCAATTACATAGTCACTCTCTTTTATGTATTTTTTAAATAAGTTTATAGTGTCAATCTCTCTATTTTTACCATAGTACCAATATCCCTTGTGTTGGTATAGGCTCAATAGTAATTTATCGCCTGTATAATGGTGTTTTATTGATATGTCTCTATTAAAAGTCTTTAATGTTTTTAATACTATTTTTCTAATTAAACTCATTTTCAAAAAATTTATATGTTATTTTATTTTGTGCTGCATATCCATTTGGTACCTCTATAAAACTATCATGAATATTATTTATATCTTGAATTTGGTAGGTAACCCAACCTAGTTTGTTAGGTATAAGAAAATCTTTTTTTGCATTATCAGCAAAGTAAATGAAATTATTGTTAGGGTATTTGTTTAAAATTGATAAAAATGAATACTCATTTATTTTGGTATACCCAACCTCCTGCGAAATATATAAATTGTCTTTAAATAAATCTATCAATCCTAGTGCTTTTAATTTATTTCTTTGGGTTACACTTTTACCATCTGTTATAAGACAAAAGGCACTAACATTATCATTACACTTATTTATAAATCTTATAATTTCCTTCACTGGTTGAATATTGGGTATATGATATCTATAAACATCAATTAAATCCTGAAGCGATAATGTTGTTGGGTATTTTTTTAAGATAAAATCAAAAACATCTGCTTTTTTTTTAAAAAGAAAAAATAATTCATCATATATATTAGTACCAGTCTGTAATTCTATAATTCTTGAAATTTCTTTGTAGGCAGATTTTACAAAATCAATTTCTTTGTACAAAGTATCATCTAAATCAAAAACCACAAGTGTTTGATTATTAATTTCCATAGTTTTCAAATATTAGCTCATTGTCGTACCTTAACAAAAGTAATTTATCTTTCCAATCACTTTTGTATGTTATTAAATCATTTTTTAGGTATTCTTGTAAAATCCATTTAACATAATTTGCATCTGCCAAATAGGATAGTGGGTATCCACCACCAAATCTAGGATTTATTTCTATTCCATATATTTTTTGCGAAACCTTATGCGCAAAAACTTGAAGTGTTATGCAACCTCTAAATCCTATTAAATTATTCATGGATGATAGAACAAAAGGCACTATAAAATTATTAATTGTCAAACCCTTGCTTATTTCACCATGCCTTGTTTCTATTCTCAAACGTGGTACAATACACTTGATAGTACTGTTTCTATCATAATAAATATCCACCGTATATTCATCATATTCTTCTTTGGCTAAATATTCTAAAAACATTAAATCTTCATTATTCATTACTGTTTGAGAAATATCATCTTTTGATTTTGCTAATAAAAGATTGTTACTACTACTACCATTATATGGTTTTATAAATACAGGAAACTGTAAATTATTTTTTGAATAACTATTTGGAATATTGAAATTGTGATCACTAAAAAATTTATTTGTAAGCCGTTTATCTCTACAAATTTTAATAATGCTCAAGTCTGATAAAACTAGATTGCACCCTATTTTTTGAAATTCATTGTGATGATTAGCTAATAAAAGCAATTCAGTATCTATCGTAGGAATTAAGATGCCTATTTTATTATCTTTGCAAATTTTCAAAATGCTAGCCATATAATTATCATCAGAAAATTTACCTACTTTAAAAGCGCCGTCAGATACACAACATGCTGAAGATAACGATGGGTTTAAATCTGTAGTGAAAACTTTTATATTATTTCCAAACAATTCTTTTCCTTCTTTTTGAAATGCCTTTATTAATGATACCCTTCTACCAACTGAGGTTATGAGTATGTTTAAATTAAATATAGTTGGTGTCATTCGTTCTTAATGTTTTTTTATAAAACTCTAATACTTTTTGTTGTACTATTACTCTGTCAAAATTATTTTTTATTTTTTGTTTCAGTTTAGAAGAATATTCCTCCATTTTATTCATATTATTATAAGCATATTCCATTTTTCCAAAAAGGCTGTCAATATTTTTGTTAATAAAGTATAACCCATCTACATTGTCTTCTACAATGTCAATATTTCCAATAATATCACTACAAATTATTGGACAATTCATAGCTCCAGCTTGTAATAGTACATTGGGAAAACCTTCTCTGTAAGAAGGATGTATTAATATATTTGCACTAGCAAAAAAATACTCAACTTCATTTTGCCAACCTAACAGTTTAATATTTGAATTATTTTGAATTTTCTTTCGAAATTGTACATCGATAGATTCTTCAGATCGAAATTGTTCAAATTCTCCCAAGAGAAGTAACTCAATATTTGAATATTTTTTTTGCATTTGTTCAAAAGCTGTAACTAATTCTAATATACCTTTATCTACTACGAGCCTTCCTACAAACAAAAAATAAAATTTATTTTCATCAAAAGTAAAAGATTTTTTTATTTTTGTTAGTTTTAATATATCTAATTTGCTTTTATCAAATCTAGAAAGGTTGATTCCATTGCTAGAACCCATTCCTATTATATCAATTTTCTGGGCGTTATACAATTTCCTTTCAATAGCATATTTCATTAACGAATTACTATTTGGTAAAATACTGCTTGCAGCCCAACCTGTAAGTTTTTCAGTAAAAATCAATATACTTTTTTTAAACCCTGTAGCCGTTTGAAGTGGCAAGCCTGCTACAGTGTGAATTCTGCATTTTACGCCACAAATTTTTGCTGCAAGCATACCAATTAGTCCTGCTTTTGGAGTATGTGTATGTACGATATCTGGCTTTTCCTTTTTAAAAATTTTTATTAATTGAATTAAACATTTCAAATCATTAAAGGGGGTTATCTGCCTTGTTAATGGTACAATTATATGTTTACAACCTTCATCATGTACAATTGCATTCCGTTCTTCTCCATCGGCACTTATCATTAGTACTTCAAAACCATTATTTGTCATATACTTCATTTGCCCTGTTAGCAAATTTTTTAGTGCAATGGGGATAGTTGTTATTCTAATTAGTTTTTGCATTTTTTTCTTTTAGTTTTGATAGTGTGCCAAATAGTAAAACACTTACTAAAGGAAGAAAAGGAGCCCTATATCTTGCTAAACTACCATAGTTTAAAGTAGTAAGAGACATTATAAAACCTATTCCTAAAATTGCTATTAATATGGCGATTAATATTTTGTCAGAGAAAATAATTTTAAGCGATTTGAAAATAAAACCTTGAAAACAAATTTTTACTAAAGCGATTAAAAAAATTGTATTTTCTATAATATTTAAAATTTGTATGGGTTTTTTTATTTCCCAAAAAAATGGCCGAAAAAATGTATTTAAACTGCAATACCCAATTAAATTTAAAGTACCACCAAAGCTAAAGTTTAGTTCCGGTAACTTAAAATCTGCCACTTCTTTTGTTATATAACTATCATTTATTGCTAGTACTTTCTCAGAAAAGTTTTCTAAAGAGTACTTTTCAAAACTGCTTTGAATCAATGCTTCTATTTGAGAATAACTAATAATTAACCCTCCTATAAGTATTGAAAATATTAAAAACTTGTATATTAGAGTTTTGTTTTTCTGTTGAATTACGCTACCAATCAGAAAAACAAAGATTAAAACAAACCCAGTAATTATATAATATACCTTAAACAAAAAAAGTAAAATAATTGAAAAAAGAATAAAAATAGTATTAATAGCATTAAAGTTTTTTAAATAAAAAACTTTGTATATACTATAAATAAAGGTTCCAAAAAGATATAAACAGATAGGCTCTTTTAACATTCCTCCGGACCATATCCAAATCGAAGGCATACAAAAAAAAGAATATATGAATACTTTATTCAGTTGAGGGAAGAAATTTTTAAAGGTCATAAATAATTTTAGGAGCCCTAAAAAAGATAAGAAAGCATAAATGAGTGCATTTGATAAGTATGAATTAAAAGTAAAAAGATTTATTATCACCCCAACTTTTGTAAAGTTTTCGGTTGTAGGGTCATGATTAAAAATATCTCCTACAAGAGCAATGGTAGGTGCATCAAAATTTTCATGTTGATTGAACAAGATATCAAAAAAAATGGTTTGATTTTCTAAAAGTGCCTTTTTGCCCATTACTGCAGTTCCATAATATAAATAGGCATCTCCATATCTATCATAATAATACTCTCCTAAAAAAGCGTTAATAAATACGCCAATTATAAATAGTATTAAAACCTTGTGTATTAATTTTTTTTCAAACAGATCTAAATTCTTTAAAGCGATTTTATTCAAATAAAAATATAATGCAATTAATATTATAGGTACCATTATTAAATCAATAGCACTAAATAAAAACAAATTGTATTGGTCACTAAATTTTTCAGATTCAAACATATTCTTTTTATTCTAAGGATTTAGTAAAGTGTAGTTTAACAACTCTAAGTTTTAATTAAATCTATTTACCAAAAATATTGTTTCCAAAATCATAATTTGCAAATGACACTTTATTATCAAAATTTATGTATGGTTTACAAAAATTATTAGCTCCAAAGTTATTGCCAATAAAGATACATGCGTAGCTTACTATAAGCACTTTTCCCCAATGAGTTTGCTTTGTTTTGGATGTAAATACACAATTAGTAATACGAGGCAAATAGGATGTATCTTTTTTACTTTCCATAAATTTATCAAAACAATCGATATGTAAATAAGCTTTTGAAATTGTTTCGAATTTGCAATTTGTGATTTCTAATTTTCTCTTGCCTAAAGAAGTTACAAGTGAATAGTCATTTCCATAAACAATGCCTTTATAACTATCTTTAAAAATACAATTCATTATTATAGTTTTGTCGCTATCATTTACTGCATCAAATCCGTTATTGAACCCTCCAATAATAGTAGAATTTGTAATTTTACAATTGGGTATAATAATATTAATTGCCTTGTAATCTCTTGCTCCAATAAAAAAACATTTATCAAAAATAATGTTTCCACTTTTTTCATCTAAGGAGTTTGATGCAACAACACATCCACCCATACAATTTTCAAATTTAATATTCGTAAATATACCATTTAAACAAGGAAGGTTGTTATCTGGTTCAATATCAATACCAGCGGATGGAGCATTTTGTATTTTTCCATTCCCAATATTTTGTATTGTTGTATTAGATATTTTTAATCCATTTCCACCTGTCCATGAAACACCTTGCCTTCCACAATTATATAATTTACAGTTAGTTATAAAAACATTGGCATTTTGTTTAAAATTATAATTTTTTATATAGATAGCATCAAAAGCAAAATTATTAATGTTTACATTTAATATATTAATGTTGTGAGCATTTTCAATTCTAATACCTGTATGAGTTAACTCGTATGCGTTACTTCCAATTCCATAATTACCCCCTAAGCTAAATGTTTCGGATTGACCATTTAAATCTAAATTTTTTATGCTAATATTTTTTGAAAGCCCAGTTATCTCAATTAAATTACCAGCTTCAGCCATATACTTATCATATTTTTGATATGAAAAATTGGCATCTTTTGTATATAAAATTGGATTGTAATATTGTTTGGTAGAAGGTGCTTTTCCGTTAATTGGGTCGAAAGTACCAAATTTAAATCCTTTATCAAAAAAAATAACAGGCTTTTTTCCATTTTTATATTCTCCTATTATTTCAATATTATTACAATTTTTTAGTGATAGAATTTCTTTAAATCCATAACAACATTCATAACCTCTTGAACCAAGCTTGCCCCCATAGAAAACCTGTTTCCCAACAATATAGCTTCCCAAGGGGATAAAAAGCCTAATGTTTTCTTTATTGGAATTAATAAACAATGAAGCTCTCTCAAATGCTTCATGATCAGATATCTTATCATTTGGTATTGCTCCAAATTTTAAAATAGACACCTCTTTTATTGGTCCACCAATGGTTATAAAACTTGTACAAATTATGAATATAAATAAAGAGGTTGATTTTTTGAAATAATTCATGTATTGCGTTTTAATTTTTTTGCTAAATATTAGGATACCGGTTCCAGTTATAATAATTAGTATTAAGAATTTTAAAAATGAATCTAACCAATAGTTTTCGGAAAAATTTGTATTTGCAAAGTAAAATGCAATAGATAGTGAAAAAATTAAAATTATAGCATCAAACAAATATTTGTAATTTACTTTATAAAATTTATTTGAGAAATAATAACCAGAAATTATCAAGCTAATGGTACCCAATAAAATGGAAATAGATATACCTATTTCGAAAAACTGAGGTGTTAAAAAATAAGAAGAAATATATAATACCGATAAACAAATAGTACTTATAATTAAATTATATATACTTTTTTTAGCATAGCTTATTCCTATAGTAGCAAATGCTAATAAGCCATACATTAAATTTGAAAATGATAAAATTACAAATACGTTTATATCTTTAAGAAACATGGGATTACCTAAAATAGTAATGATTATTTTTGAAAAAGCTACAAGTGATAAAAAAACGAAAGAGATAAAGATTATAAAAGAAGTTTGAAGTATTTTAAAACTTTTTTTTCCTTCTTCTGTATCCCAAGATGAGAAAATTAATGGGCCAATTGCAACATCAAAAGCTGTTGTACACATACTTATAATTAAAGAAATTCTTTGCATAAAAGTGTAAATCCCAAAGCTTACCTCATCAATTTTATCTTTAATTAAAAGTCTATCAATATTAGAACGCAAAGCACTCATAAGCATTATTACGAAAAATGGCATTCCATAAAGTAGCATTTTTATAAATAAAGTAAATTTTAACTGTTTTGAAAAAAAATTTAAAGTCATAAAAACACCTACAAAAAAAGTTAACATTTGACAAAAAAAGGATAATGCTATAATGTTGTAAAGTGTTAAAGTATTTGATAATTTTAAATAAATTATGCAAATTGCTAAGCTTAATAAAAAAGTTATAGTTATAAAGATAAATTTTTTTGGATTTTTTATCCATTTAAACCAATTTTGAAAATATCGAACGAAAGCTAAAAAAGGGATATTTAAAAATGTAAAAAGTAATAAGGAGAAGTGTTCTTTTTTTACAGAAAAAAGACTTAATGAATTTTTTCCATAAGAAAAGTATGCTAAGATTAGCAAAATAGACATTATGAGTTGAATCAAAAACCCAGTAGTGAAAACAACTTTTTTATAGTTTTCATCTTTCTCATTATCGTACAAAAAACGAACAGAGGCAGAATCCATTCCTAGTATTACAACTGCCGCAAAAACAGTATTGATAGCTCCTAAATAATTGTATATGCCAAAATCCGCTTGAGAAAGATTATTTGTTAAGATTGGTAAAATTAATAATTGGTAAAAAGCTAGTACTGCATTTCCGAGACCATATATAATTGAATCTTTAAAAACATTCTTAAAAATTTGTTTCACTTTTTAATAATTTTGTTATTTCGTGAAAATAGGACTTTCCTACGTTTACTTTGCCATGAAAATCTACTAACCATTTTCTTGAAGCTAATCCTATTTCTGAGTTTTTAGTTGGGTCATTATACAATAATTTAAAAAATGAAGCTACATCCTCTTTAATATTAGAAGATAAAATTGGGTGATATGGATATAATTGTTGCATAACTACTTCATCTACAAAACTTATAACAGGAGTTGAGCAGCTTAAACTTTCTAAAACAATTGAGCCAAACCAGCCAACGCCGAAATCATCTACAGTAACATTTGCAATTGAGTATAAAAATAAAAGCTCGTTTTTTGTAAATCCTTCCTCATCCTTTGGATTTAGCCAGATTATATTTTCCTCCAAATGTAGTTCTTTTATTAAAGTTATTGCTTTAGGATAGTCAACAGAAAAACTTCTTTTAATTAAAACAATACAGGCATCTTTTATATTATTGATGGTTAAAAATTCTTTAAATGCATAAAAAAGCAGCCCATTGTTTTTCCATTGCCCAGTTTCATACAACACTTTTGATTTATTCATCATAAATCTAGAAGGGTGAAAAATAATAAACTTAAAATTTCTAATTTTTTCATAATCTATATCAGAAATAGCTTCGGGTTTAGTTAAAGTCTTTTTAATATTAATGTCATCTATCGGGATTGGAAAATATGAATTTGAAATCTTATTATTTTTTATTTTTAATTTGTTTAATGCATTTACAAAAGGGAAAAAAGGTTGTGTCCAAATTTGGGATGCATTTCTTATCCCTCTTCTTTGAAAAAAACTAGCAATTACTTTGTTTATTTTTCGAGCAAAAGATTCATTAAATTCAAATTGTCTACTTGTAAATGGCGAGAGCGTTAGATCACCACCAGTTACAAAAAATATAGTTTTTGTTTTAATAAATGGTGACATAGATATAGCCCTACCTGATAAAACGACTAAATCGTATTTCGACAATTCTTTTACAAATGAGCTATCAAATTTTGTGAACAACCTTAAAGGGTCCCATTTAATGTCTTTTTTAATCCATGAAGGATAATTGTTTAACAATTCAGGATCTTCACTTTCTGGTAAATTTTGCAAATCAGCATTTTGCGATAAATATAAGTAAGGAGATATCTCTGAAGAGTAATTTTTCAAAACTTTGCAAATTCCATAAAAATTGTTGCAAACATTTCCGTAGAATGCAATTTTCATAAGTTTAACTTTTACTTTGTTAACGCTGCATTTAACAACAATTTATTAGGGAAATTGACTAATACCCCCATTCCTTTTTTTTGAAATACGAGCATACTACCCAGCGCAACTGCGGATGCAGCACCCTCTTTTACCACAGCACTCACATCATCTATACTACCCCCGCCTCCATGTGCTATTACCGGCAGTTTTGTATTGCTTGTAATGTGTTTTATAAAATCGATATCAAAACCACTCCATGTTCCCTCTCTATCCATTGAGGTAAGAAGTATTTCCCCCGCTCCAGCATTTTCCAGTCTTTTAATATAAGTCAATACGTTTTCATTTATCTTCTCTTTCCCATCATTTATGTATGCATTATAGTGTGAGCCTTGTTTTTTAAAGTCTATTGAAACCACTACAGCTTGTACTCCAAAATGTGTAGAGATTTCTGTAATCAAATTTGTATTTCGAAATGCTTGTGTATTTAAAATTACTTTTTCAAACCCAATGCTAAAAATTTTTTTTGCCTGTTCAAATGTTGTAATACCGCCACCATAGCTTAGGGGCATAAAACATTCGTCAGATATGTCTTGTAATATTTTATAATTGGGGGCTCTGTTTTCTCTACTAGCTCTGATATCTAAAAAACACAATTCATCTACTTCTAATTCGTTAAATATTCTCACCGTGTTACAAGGATCGCCAATATATCCATATTTATCAAATTGCACTGCTTTTACCAAACTTTCATCTATAAGTTGCAGGCAAGGTATTATTCTTGTTTGTAGCATATTATATTTTTGAAAAGTTAGTTAATAACTGCATACCGTATTTATGGCTTTTTTCTGGATGAAATTGTGCACCATAAATATTTTCGTTTTGTATTATTGAATGAAAGCTATTGCCATATTGTGTTGTAGACAATACATTCTGCTCATTTTTGCATTGCACATAATAGGAATGTACAAAATAAAATTTAGAATCGTTATCTAAATCATTCATTAGTGTACTAGTATTTTTTGGTTGTATAAAATTCCATCCCATGTGCGGCACTTTCATATCGTTATTAGCAAACTCAAACTTTTTGGTATCTGCATCTATCCATTTTAATCCTTCTAGTACACCCTCATCGCTACCATTTGTAAGTAATTGCATGCCTAAGCATATTCCCAAAACTGGAACTTTTTGTTCCATAGCTTTGTAATTTAAGACAGGAAGTAAACCACTGTTATTTATCAATTCCATTGCAGCATCAAATGCGCCTACTCCTGGCAGTAATAATTTTTCTGCCTTTTCTATCTCCCCCAAATTATTTGATATTTGCGCCTCTACTCCAATTCGTTTGAACATATTTAGCACAGAGCCGAGGTTTCCCATACCATAATTTACAATCGTAATCATTTATTTATTTTTTACAGGGAAACAATATTTTAAGTAAAAACTCATGGGTACTAAATTGGCTTTTGCTAATATAAAGAAAGCGGGTCTTAGTAATTCAAATCTTTTTTTGTATGTAGGAAACTGCCACCAAAAATTTGGCTTCTCCTTCATTTTATCATTATACTGAGCATCTGTAAGCCCTAGTCTTTTTTTAAAATACCCAAGTAATTCTGGTTCAATTTTTGGTGGCAAGGTATATTGCTCCCATGCACTTTCTCTTGAAATTTTTCCATTTCTTACTAAAGCACTTAAAGTGTTGTTTCTATAATCTGCATCAAATTTTTGTGGACTATATATGCTATGAAAAAATGCTGTCATTCTGTTTTCCAAATGGTGCCCGCCATAATATGTCCAACCACATTCTTTTTTCAAAAATTCCATTGCATCTTCCTTAGAATACTGCAAGTACCAGTATGGACGTATTTTTCTTATTTTATAAAAAACTGTCCATTTCATAAATTGATAAAAGGACATTAATGGATAAGAATTAATTTTCTTTTTACCATACTTTTTATGTATTGACTTAATGTACTTGCCATCAAAATAATTTTTACCTAGTGGAGAAATTCCTTCTGTAACAAAAGAGTGCCCTTCTAAAACATATTTTACTTTGTATTCTGCCGCAGCTCTGTACATTGTTTCTGCTAAAGCTAAATCTGTTGCTGCTTCTATTTCGGAAACTCCAGCTTCAAAAAAACTTTTAAAAATATCGTCAGATTCTTTATTGTCTATTACATGCGTATACAAATCTACATTCCAGTGTTGTAGAACCTTTCTAATATTTTCAGTGGCTATTGCTGTATTCCAAGTATTATCATAATGAACAGCTAAGGGTCTAAGGTTATTTTTAAGTGCCCAATAAATCATATAAGAAGAGTCTGTACCACCACTTACACCCACCACACAATCATATTTTTTATTTTTTCCAGCTTTTTTTATGTCTGCTACAATTCCATTAAGAGTGTCCAAACCCTTCTGTTGCCCAGTACCATATTCTTTTACAAGCATATCTACTTGATGGCAATAGTTACATACTCCATTCTCATCAAAATGTATACTAGATACTCTTTCATCATAAATACACCTACTACAAATTTTATATTGTGAATCTATCGCCATTTATTATTTTTTAAATCTGCCGCTATAACAAGCTTCTTCTTGATGCAAAAAAGTCAATTCCATTTTATTGTCTGTTCCCATTTGTAAAAATTCTTCTTTACTAAATCGTTTTGCATTGCTTGGAGCATACCAATCATAATTTGTACTTCTACTTAAATCAAAACCCCAATCATCTTTCCAAAAACACTTTAAGAAATTCCAATAAATGAATCTTTGTATGTCATATTCACCACCTTTAATGCCTAATGTAGGAATATCGGGGCTGGTAAATGTTACATTTAATTCTGACAATGTTTTTCCAAGTTCAGTTAATTGTGTGCTCAACTCCCACATTTTGTCATTAGGTATTGTAAGAGTAGCTTTTCTAAAATAATCATCTACCAGTTCTCTTGGTAATGCTTTTTTAGAATAAACATAACAAGCAAACTCTCCTTTAGTAGAAGTTATATCACACAAGTGCATAAAAGTATTTTCTGGTATTTCGGTATGCATAATAACTTGATCGCATACAGTAAAATCTATTACGCCATTTTTTAATCCAGTATTTGCAATGTCACCTCTAAAAAAATATAAGTTTGGTATATGTGCATAGTTTTTTGCTGCTACATCTATTGCATCAGATATATCAGTACCCAATACAATAGCGTGGGGTGCAAGCTCGGCAAACCAAGCTGCTTTATACCCTAATCCACAACCAGTATCTATTATGGTATGCTTATCTTTTAAGAATGTACTTAGATTTTCTTTTGTTTCAAAACCATATAATTTCAAAAACCAATCTAGTTGAAAAGAATACATTTTATCAATACTTTCATATTCTGCTGCTTCTACCCATTTATCAGAAAAAATATCTGAGGTTTGATTTTGATTATCTGCTTTTTTTATTTTACTATTCTCAAATGAAATTATATTTTTATCAATAAAAATTTCTTTTTCGAACAATTGCTTTAGCTTTTCCATTTATATTTCTTTTGCAGGGTTTCCTGCTATTTTACTTCCTTTTGGGAATGATTTGTTTACAAAACTATTTGCACCAATAATACAACCATCACCAATTTCTACCCCTTTTGCAATTAATACATTTGGTGCAATAAAAACATTATTTCCAATTTTTGTGGATGCATAATCATAAGGAGCTTTACCTCCGCTTATAGCCCACTTTACGGAATCATGTGTATACAACTGGCTATTTGCACCAACACTGCAATTGCTTCCAATTTCTAACCCTCCAGTACCATCTAAAATCACATTAGGACCAATCCAAGTGTTTTCTGCAACTTTTACTTCCCCAAAAACAATTACTGAGTCGTAAACAGACGAGCCTTTGCCAAAACCCAATTGTTCTGCTTTCTCCCATCTGTCGAATAATAACTCGTTAAAAGGTAAGGATCGATTAAACTTTTGCTTGAATAACAAACTAAGTTTTTCCTTCAAAGTTTTTATTTGTTCGAATAATGAATTTATTTCATCATCTTTCAAAAAATCTTCTCTGTCATTCATATTTTTTCATTATGTAAAAACAACCTACACCACCATTCAAAATTCATTAAACTCCACAATAGTAAACGATGATTTATCCTTTTTTCGCAATGTTCATAAATTGTTTTTTCTATAAATGCTGGCTGTATAAATTCGTGGCATGCTATATTTTTACCAAGTAATAATTCTTTTACATACGCTGCATTTTCTCCTCTGTACCAACTTTCGTCTGGCGCACTAAAGCCTTGCTTTTTTCTATTTACAATTTTTTCTGGTAAAATATCTTTCATTGCTTTGCGCAATACATTTTTACCATCATCAAAATCACTGTAGGCTTTTTGTTTACTTCCAAATTGATTTTCATCAATTTTTTTCATTAATTCTAAATTGCCCAACTTGTGTTTTACTGGTATTTTTTGTGCAAAGTTAACCAAATCATTGTCTAAAAAAGGAAAACGCTCTTCCAAACCATGTGCCATGGCTAGCTTATCACCTACCAAAAGCAAACCGGGTAAAAAAGTTTTTATTTCAAAGTATAAACTATTTTGAATCTGCTCCTCTGCTGTACTATATTTAAGCTTTTCATTAAAAGTAAATACTCTTTCAAATATCTCTCTAGGCTCCTCTATTTTTATTTTATCTAACACATGGGGTTGAAAAAGATTTTGCTTATCCTCATCATTGGTAAGCCTTTGCCAAAAACCATAATAGTTATTAAAAAACTCTTTTTGATTTAGAGATTGAAAAACACGATAGTATCTCCAAGGATATCCTCCATACAATTCATCACCACCTGTACCTTGTAAACATACTTTTACAAATTTACTTGCAAGTCTACTTATATAGTAACTAGGATAACTCATACCCACCCGTAGATCTTCTAAATGCCAAACCAGTTTAGGCAAAGCAAATTTTATATCTCCTGCATTTAATACCTGTTCGTAATGTTCGCTTTTTATAAAATTGGCAGTAAGTTCTGCATCTATTCTTTCATCATATCCCGCTTCTACTCCTTGTACTTCACTCATTTCAAAACCAGCTGTAAAAGTGTATAATCTATCTACATGTTTGCTGGCAAGTACGCTTAAAGAGCCACTATCCATACCGCCACTTAGGTAACTTCCAACTGGCACATCTGCCACCATTTGCTTCGAAACCGCTTTGGCTAATAAACGCTCTGTTTCTAATGTTGCTTCTTCAAAACTTATGTTATTATCTGGTTCGGTAAAATCATAATCCCACCAACTGTTGTGCAGTAAGGGTGTTTCTATATTTACTTTTACGGTATTTGCTGGGGGTAGCATAGTTACTCCAGCAAACAAAGTATTAAAAGTAAATACATTTTGAAAAGTAAAATATTCATTTAAGGCAGATAAATTTACTTCTACTTTAAAAGCAGGGTGCTTTAAAAAAGCCTTTATTTCCGAGGCGAAAAGCAACACACCGTTTTGCTGATAATAATAAAGTGGTTTTACGCCAAATCTATCTCGGCTAAGCCATAACGTTTTGCTTGGTTTGTGCCATGCAGCTACCGCAAACATACCATCTAGTTTTTCAAAAAACTTGGTACCATATTCTGCTAATCCTTCACATATAACTTCTGTATCTCCTGTAGAAACAAAGTCGTGGCCTTTCGATTTTAAATCCAATCGTAAATCTAAATAATTATAGATACAACCGTTAAATACAATAACCCATTCTCCATTATGACTCATCATAGGTTGTGCACCTTTAGGAGATATATCTAATATTGATAAACGTCTATGACCTAGTGCCATATTCTCATCAATATACAATCCTTCCCCATCAGGCCCACGGTGTGCCATGGCATCTACCATTGTTTTTATGGTTTGATGCGCTACAGGTTGTTTATTAAAATTAAAAACGCCAGCTATACCACACATAATTTATTTGCCTACGTTTTTTAAAAAATGAATAATGTAATCAAAATCTTCTTTTACCATTTTGTTGTGCATTGGAATGCTCATGCTATATTGGTCTGCTGCAAACGCTCCTGGGTAATCTGATGGTTTAATGTCATACATATTTGCGTATACATCTAACATGTGCACAGCATGTGTACCAGGCCTTGTAGAAATGCCATTTTGTTGTAGGTACTCCATAATATCATTCCTTTTCATAGGAGCTTTAGCTTCATCTACAAATGTTACATAACTCTGCCAACCATGCTTATAATCAACAGGGGTTTTTGGTGTAGTTAACCATGGTATATCTTTTAATTGCTCCGTGTAATAATCTGCCCATTTTTGTCTATCATCAATAAACAAATCCAATTTTTTTAATTGTACTACGCCAATAGCTCCTTGCAAATCCGTCATTCTATAATTATAACCTACCATTTCAAAAGCAGATAATATATATGGTTTTGGACCATGATGTCGTTGCTCTTCCGATATTGAAGCACCATGATTTCTTAACCTATCTAGTTTTACTGCTATCTCATCATCATTTGTAGTACACATACCACCTTCGCCAGTTGTTACACTTTTGCGTGGGTGAAAACTAAAACAACCTACATCTCCCAAACTTCCTGCAGGTCTATTTCTTAAAGCACTACCTGCTGCACAAGCTCCATCTTCTACAATTTTTAATTGTGGAAATTTTTCTTTTATTAAATCTATATCTGCACACAATCCAAAAAGATGTACAGGTATTATAGCTTTTGTTTTGGATGTAATTTTTTCAGCAATTTTATCAATATCTATGTTGAATGTATTAATATCAATATCAACAAAAACTGGTGTAGCATGACAATACTTTACTGCATTGGCAGTAGATAC
>JAYVID010000109.1:0-2210 GCA_043770525.1 Ferruginibacter sp. | reverse complement strand
TTTTTTGCCACAGATTCACAGAAAGACTGTTTTAGTTGATATTTTCTTCTAACACAAAAACGTTTATTCCTTATAAAAAAGCTGGACAATAACTGCCATGTAAGCCAAATTTTTTTTGGACTCATTTTAGATACCCTTTCCTACATACAACTTTTACTCTTTCTTTGCAAAAATATTTACTATTCATTTTAACCGAAACAATTATGTGGCAACAGCTTGCAAAGTTTGTTATAAAAAACCGTTTTGTTCTCCTTATTTGTCTTTTTGTATCTACTGCAGTAATGGGATACTTTGCTTCCAAAGTAAAACTGAGTTACGAATTTTCCAAAGCCATACCTACCAATAATCCAAAGTATATAGATTATCTCACATTTAAAAATAAGTTTGGCGATGATGGAAACCTTTTGGTGGTGGGCGTTTCCACCAATAAGCTTTTTGAGTTAAATACTTTTAAAGCCTACCAACAGCTACCAATAAATCTTAAACTAATAAATGGAGTAGAAGATATTTTAAGTGTGCCTGGTGCATTTAATTTGGTAAAAGATACTGTTTCGGAAAAATTAAATGCGCTAAAAATATTTCCAGACAGCATGGTGAACCAACAACAATTGGATAGTTCGGTAGCAGTTTTTTACAACCTGCCATTTTACAATGAGCGCTTGTACAATAAAAATACTGGTAGTTATTTAATGGCGGTAAGGGTTAACAAAGATATTTTTAGCAGTGAAAAAAGAACCGAAGTACTAGATAAAATTTTAACCGTCTTAAAAAGTTTTGAAGCGCAAACAGGCATTGAAATACATGCAAGTGGATTGCCACTCATACGTACCCTACTTGCAGACAGAATTAAAAAAGAAATGAAGCTTTTTTTGCTGGCTTCGCTTGGGTTAAGTGTGCTGATATTATTGTTGTTTTTTAGAAGTGTAAGTACAACATTATTATCATTAGCAGTTGTAATGATAGGGGTAATATGGACGGTAGGTACTACTTATTTATGCGGCTACCAAATCACTTTACTTACCGCACTTATACCTTCGCTGGTAGTGGTTATTGGCATACCAAATTGTATATATTTCATAAATAAATACCACACATCTTATTTAAAAGATGAAGCTAATACTTCACCTATAGATAGAAAAAATAAAGCGCTTGTAGCCATGGTAAGTAAAATGGGTGTGGTTACTTTATTTTGTAATCTTACTGCTGCCATTGGGTTTGCAGTATTTGCCTTTACAAAAAGTGAAATATTGCAGGAGTTTGGCGTGGTGGCTGGTATTAGCATAATGGTTATATTTTTTATCTCATTTATTTTATTACCATCTGTACTTAGTTTATTACCGGTGCCGGGTAAAAACCAGTTAAAATATTTACACAATAATCTTGTTGAAAAAGTATTGAACACATTAGAAAAATGGGTGTTTGTTTATAAAAAACAAGTACTAGGTTTTACAGTATTGATAGTGTTGATTTCTGTTGCGGGCATTATGCGTTTAAAAAATGTAGCGTACATAGTAGATGACTTACCAAAGCAAGATAAAATTTACACTGATTTAAAATATTTTGAAAAAAACTTTAAAGGTGTTATGCCGTTGGAAATAATGATTGATACCAAAAAACGCAGAGGTTTATCAGGCTTAAAATCGCTAACAGTTTTTGATAAAGTAGATTCTTTGGCACAGTTTATTGGTGCCCAAAAAGAAATGACAAAGCCATTAAGCCTTGCAGAAGGCTTAAAATTTGCCAAGCAAGGTTTTTATGAAGGCGATACTGCAAATTATGCCATGCCCAATACTTTTGATGGCGCTTTTGTAGGAGAGTATTTACGCCCATCAAAAGATACAGTAAGCACTACAAATAATTTCGCCAAAACACTGAAGAGCTTTATAGATACCGCATCTCAAACCACCCGTATAAGCGTAAGCATGGCAGATGTGGGTACTGAAGCATTACCGGTTTTACTAAATAAAATACAAACAAGATCCAACGAGTTATTTGATAGCAGCTATAAAGTTACCCTTACAGGTACCAGCATAACTTTTTTGGAAGGCAGTAAGTTTATCATAAATGGATTAAAAGAAAGTATAGCGTGGGCATTTTTACTAATAGCATTATGTATGCTTTTTCTTTTTCGTTCTGTTAAAATTTTAATATGTTCTCTCATTCCCAATATCATTCCGTTACTCGTAACAGCAGGTATAATGGGTTGGGCA
>JAYVID010000108.1:0-2224 GCA_043770525.1 Ferruginibacter sp. | reverse complement strand
AAATGAAGATTTACAATTACTAGAAGCATATTGGGAGGTTAAAAAACCGATAACAAATTGGGAAGATGATGTTATTCATAATGTGTATAGTTATATCTCCTTATCAGGTAAAACCTATTCTGATATTACTAAATAAAAATTAATTTATATAATGAAAATATTGCCGTTTTTTATATCGATATTAATATTAAGCAACACATCATTTGCACAGCAGCCAAAGCAAAAAATTGCTAAAACAGACACGAGTTTTTTTGCAAATGAATTTGCAAAATTATTGGATACTAATTTTATTGATTTTAAAACGGTTTTAGACTTAAATAAAAATGGCAGTTCAAATAAACGCAATGTAATTTTAGATTATATGAATCAATCTGACTCAATAATTGATGTACAAAATAGCATAATAAATATTTTGGAGGGAGGTACTAAGTGGTTTGAAAAAAATATTGGTAAGGTTACAACAAATGATGCTACGGCTATTTATTATGAGGCCACACCTGTAAACAATTTGTTTGCTCAACAATATTACATTCAAAAACTTTCACAAAATAATAGCTTGTATTACGCCTTTACTTACACTACACCGCAAGCTGTATCATTGGCAGTAAAAGCAATTGATGAATTGCCTGCTTTAAAAAATAGCCAATGGATGATTTTAAAAAGCATAAATAATAATTCATACGAATCTCAAAAATTATTTTTAAATGGTATAGATGTAGGTTATACCACTTATTTAAAAATTATAGGCAGATTTGAAATTTTTTTAAAAAATAATGAGAAAAAATAATATATGTTACAAAAATTAAAAATATTATGCTTCATTTTTCTTTTTGCTAACGAAGCCCATGCACAAAATTATGGTAGCCCAATGGCAGATTCGTTAATAGTGTGGTTGCAGCGTTTAAAGAACCAGGATTTTGATGGTATAGATAAGCCAAACGCAAAACCTATATTAGGAGCAGATAAGATGTATTTTAAAAATGGGAATTATATGGGATATGGTGAGGTTTATGAAGATGGGGCTTATATCAGTTTAAAATATTTGAGAAGCAATAAAAACAGTGAAAAAGTTTATAAAAAAGTAAAAAAAGCTTTTACTGAAATTTTAAAAGACCCTGCATTTTTATCAGATATTGATTGGGATGCAAATTATAATACTATTTTAAAAAATAACCTACCAGTATTACATTTTAGTGCTTCTTTAAAAAAAGATGATAAAGACGAAAATTATTTATACTTAGATATTCAACGACCAATATTTCCAAAAATATTTATGGTAAATGAGGCTAAATACAAAGGCAATTTTTCAACAATTATAAATGATACAAGTGAGCCACAAATATGGGAAGTAAAAGGATACAACAAAGGCGAATGGTATCAACGATACAATGGAATATTTAAAGATGGAATTTTAATAAAAGGCTCCAAAACATTTAAAGGCTATGGTGGTTTTTACGATGGTACTTGGTATGCAAAAGATTGGAGTGATGATGATCGAACTGAAGTAGTTTTTTTACCAGCAAATACTAATGATACTATCTGGGGACATTTTAATGACATAGATATGAATTTTTTTTATAGAGATGAGCGATATTCAAGTAAAGATAAGAATGCTTACCGTGGTTTAAAACCCGATTGCCCAATGTGGTTAAAAACTGAATATAGCCATGTTTATCAAAATCAAGCACAGCATGATAATATTGCAAGAAATTCAATTAGAAAAACAGACAAAGACCATCTTGGATTGGGTAAGAAAAAAGAAGAGGAACTAGCAGCAATAAATAATATCCAGCAAAACTTAATGCTGTTTATGGGTACTGCGGCAATTGGTTTTCAATCATACAAACTTGGCGAGAAAGAAAGAATCGGAGCATCCATTTTTTATGCTTCAAAACCAAACCCATTAATGCTTAGCAACGAAGAAGCAATTGAAGCAATAGGTACAAAAACAAACTATATAGCAGCATACCGCACAAAGCAAACCAGAGATTTAAGCATGCGTGCTTTTATGGCATTACCATTCATAAATAAATCTAGCATTACATTAAAATTAGAGCAGGAAAAAAATGTAAATGCTACCGAAGTACAGCAATTTAATTTATACTTGGCAGATAAATTAGTAGCATCATATGCTAAATATTTAAAACAGGAGTTAAGTGTAATTAAAGTATATCAACTTAGTTTTTAAAACATATTTACACGAAATGAGTGATAATATTTTAAG
>JAYVID010000107.1:0-5577 GCA_043770525.1 Ferruginibacter sp. | reverse complement strand
TTTTTTCCCTTGCTGGTATGCGCTACTAAAAAACCACCGCCACCTAAGTTGCCTGCACCTGGGTACACAACTGCTAAAGCTAATTGTGCAGCTATGGCTGCATCAAATGCATTACCACCCTTGCGTATCATTTGCATACCTGCATCGCTGGCTAGTGGGTGTGCGCTTACTACTGCAGCTTTTGAAGCAGTAATATTTTTTGTATTGTTGTATTGCTTAGGGTTTAATTGTGCATAAGAATGTACAAATGCAAACATCAGCATGGGTAATAATACTTTCTTCATATAGTTTATTTGGTTTAAATTTAACTTAAAAAACTTAGTTTACATTGATAAAAATTATTTTAAACAATGGAGTATTATACCAGTTGCTACGGCAGCATTCAGTGACTCAGCATCACCCCATTTTTCAATAGTAATTTTTTCATCTACAAAAGCTAAAATCTCTTTAGAAATCCCTTTCGATTCATTACCAATTATTAAAATACCTTCCTTTATTTTGCCCAGTTCGTTTACATTTTTACCACCCAGCACAGCGGCATACTTTTTAATTTGATTGCTATTTTGTAATACTGCTTTTAAATCATCATATACCACTTCTACCCTACCTAGGCTGGCCATGGTGCTTTGTACTACTTTTGGATTATAACAATCTACAGTTGTTATAGAGCAAAAAATTGTTTTTACATTAAACCAATCCGCAATTCTTATTATAGTACCCAAATTACCGGGGTCTTGTATATCATCTAACATTAATGTTAAAGAATTGGCAATATTTATACGACTTAAAGTTGCTTTTTTTTGAAAAACAGCTAATAATTGATTGGGAGCTGCTAAAGCTGATATTTTCTCAAGTTCAAAATCTTGTATTATTGAAATCTTATCTTTATAGCTTTGAGCAAAGGTATTACCCAAACCTTCAGCCCCTTTTTGAGTACAATAGATGGCTTCACACTCAAATAAATTATGCTCTAAAAACTCCAAAACTACCTTAGGTCCTTCTGCAAAAAAAACATTAAGTTCATCTCTAAATTTTTTGTGCTGCAAACTTTGAATATATTTGACGGTAGCTTTACTAATCATAATAATTTTTTAGGCAGATTACTGCACTTTTTATAAATGAACTTTTTTCGATTTAAATATATAATTTTTATTTTACTATTGCTTTCATCTTGCAAACTGCTTGATAAAAGCACTACCATATATCGTAAAACACCCAAAAATAAACCTTATATTGTAGAAAATAAAATAGAAAGGGTAGATTGGAAATTTAGCAAAGAAATAGCTGGTGCTATAGAACAAAGATTAATAACACAATTAGAAGATAGTGCAAAAGCTGTACCTCCAAAAAAAGTAGTGATTTTCAAGTATATAAAAAAACCAACTGCTTATGATTCTATTTACAGTTCACTTTCTGCAAAAAATATGGAAGGTTCACTTTTTCACATTGGTTATTACAACCCAAAAGTTACTTTTAAAGCAGATACTTTAAATAGAAAAGTAACTGTTACATATAGAGTAGAACCTAGAAAAGCTACTTTACTAGATACAATTGCTTACCAACTTAAAATACCAGAGTTACAAAATATAGCACTTAATTCTTTAAACGAAGCTCAAATAATTAAAAAAACGGCTGTATCTAGGATTGCAATTGGGGCTGAAATAAATAGACTGGTAGATAGTTTTAAAAACAATGGTTTTTACAAGTTCACGCCAACTGAAATAAGGGTACAAGGAGATAGTAGTATAGAGGCATTAACCAATATTAGCGATGACCCTTTTGAGCAATTGAGATTATTAGAGGAGGCAGAAAAAAAGAGAGACAGCCCTACAGTAAAAATAGCATTTGTGATAAACAAACCTAGTGATACTGCAAAACTTGTAAAATATTATATTAACAAAATTTATGTTCTTTCAGATTATAAGCCAAACGATTTATTGAGCGATACAATAAGGATTGGCACTTATGTTTCTAAAAATTTCACAGAACGATATCATTACCCTTTGTTTAAAACAAGCATACTAGCAAAAAACATTACACTACACAGTGGTGATGTATTTAAACAAAGAGAATTTTTAAATACACTTAATAATCTTACAAGATTAGGTGTGTGGCAAAGTGTTAATATAAGACTTATTGACAATTTAGATTTTACAGACAGGGTAGATATTATCATAGAATTGATACCTAGCAAAAAGTTTAGCCCTTTTATTTCTTTAGAGTCTAGCTATGCATCAAACACAAGTGGTAGCAGTGGCAATAATATTAATGGTAGCAACTTGTTTGGTATTTCTTTAAATGTGGGTTTAACCAATAAAAATTTTGCAAGAGAAGCTATTCGCATGACTCATAATTTGAGATTTGGTATTGAACTAAACAATAGAAGCAGAACTAGTGCATCTAACCCTATAAATGCAAATGAAATTAGCTACACCAATAATATGGTTATACCAAGGAGAATTGTTTTAGATAAGTTTTTGAGTAAAACAGGTTTTACAAAGGGTGAAAGTTTTATAAATGCTATTATTAGTAAAAATAATCGTTTCAATTTTTTTAATTTAAATACAATTGGTGTAAATGCGGGTATAAATGGTGTAAACAACAAGAACAATAAAATAAGTATAAAGCTTTTTTCTGAATTTAATAACTTATATAACAGAAGTGACACTTTTGAACGATTATTAAATAACAAGCCATTTTTAAGATACTCTTATAATACAGCTTTTGTGGGTGGTTTAGCAGGTAGTTATTTAAGTATTTATCGTAATCCAAATTTTACAAAAAATCCAAGAGAACGATATTTTAAAATTAATATAGAAGAATCTTCTTGGCTTCCGCTTTTGCTACCTATATCTAAAGATGTAAAAAGAAAATACGCAAAAATAGATATTGAATATAAGTATACAATAAAGAAAAAAAAATCTGAAATTGCATATAGGGCTTTTGTAGGAATAGGTACCCCATTATTAAAAGATACCGCACTACCCTTTTTTAAACAATTTGTGGGGGGCGGTAGCAACAGTATGAGAGGCTGGCCCGTAAGAGGCATTGGGCTTGGGGGACAAAAATTAACCCCACTTCCTGAAAATAATTTTAACGATAGAACAGGTGATATACAATTTGAAACAAATGTAGAACTTAGACATAACCTAACGCAAAAAATTGCTGATTTACTTACAATTAAAGGTGCAGCATTTATAGATGTTGGAAATATTTGGAATGCAAAATCACCTACACTAATAAATGCAGATGCATCTACTCAATTTAAACCGAAAAACTTTGTTAAGCAAGTGGGTGTCTCGGCAGGGTATGGTTTTAGATTTGATATAAGCTATTTAATTATAAGAACCGATTTTAGTTTTCGGTTTAAAAGACCAGAAACAAGCGATCTAAATAATGGCTGGAAATTACCTGATATTGGGTTTGATGATGCTTTCAAGAAAATATTTTCTAGAGAATTTAGGCAATGGCGTTACGAAAATTTTAATTTTACATTAGGAATAAATTATCCTTTCTAATAAAAAATTATTTGCCATTTGCATAATCTTGCATGTAATCATAGCCGGTATTTAATTTACCTTTTTTTAGAATTGTAGCATTGTTTATCAACCTGTTTTCATCTCCGCTAAACAAATCTGTAAATACATGTTTTATTAATTGCTCACCAAAATAACGGCTAGCATCCTTAGGTAATTCATTGGGCAAATTGCCTACAGCCATTATATCTACTGAGTTTTGTAGATAAGGTTCAGTTTTCTTACATGTAATTTTATCTACTCCATATACAGGTATAGCAATAGTACTATCTCCAAGGTTACAAGGTACGGATCCACCCATATCATCTGTAATATCTGCTATGGTTTGTATTCTAAAATCATCATTCTTTAAATCTTCATTATCAAACAAACGAGGTATTTTTTTCTCCCAATAAATACCATTCATTAAAATATCTGTTTTAGAAACATATTGTTTAAAAACACAGTTATAATGCTCAGGATTTTCATGAAAGTCAGACCTGTTATACTTTCCATTATTTTTTCTTTCGTATAAGTCACTTCCTTTTAGATGTACATATACAGGGTAAACATAATCTTTTTCCAAAAAATCTTCTGGCTCTACTTCATGTATACCAAGCAAATTCATAATTTCTAATACGCCATGCGCTACTCTCCCACTACCCGTGACTGCTATTTTTATAGGAGGTAATTTTAGCCCAAAATAAGTGTGAATTAAATGCTGAAAACTTTTGCTTGAATTTACTCTTTCTAAATTATAGGCTCCTGTTCTTTTACCAAAAGCCATCATACCATTGTGTGCACCAACTATGCCAGCAAAAAAACCAAAACCAATAATTCTTGCACCATCTTCATGCTCAAGGCATTCATAATCTATAAGCGTAATATTTTTTTCTACTATTTTTTGTAATAGCTTTTGATTGTATGGCTGTAGTTTTTTTGTGTGCGAAAAAAACAAATAGGTTTTATTTTCTATTAGCATATCTGCGGGCACTTCTTTTATACCGAGTAAAATATCGCATTCACTAATATCCTCTTTTACTTCCACACCAGCAAGCATATATTCCTTATCTGCAAAGCAGCGGCTATCACTGGTTTGTACTATTACTTTTACCTGTGGGTGGTTTTGTCGTATCCATTTACATTGTGCAGGTGTAAGGGCTACTCGACTATCCGCAGGTATTTTTCCTTCTCTTATTAAGCCTATTATAGTCATACTATTTTTATTTGTATTTGCAATTTACAGTAAGCATTTTTAATAAGGCTGTACATTTGCAAAATGAATTATTATACTTTATACGAAATACCCGAAAACCCAGTTGTAAATAAAGTACTGGTTTCAAAAAAATACATTGAACTTCAAAAAGCTTTTCACCCTGACTTTTTTACCAATGAAACAGAAGAAGATAAAGAAATTGCACTCACACAATCCGCAGCTATAAACAAGGGTTATAATATTTTTAGCAATAATGATAAAACGATAGAATACTTTTTACAACTTAAAGGAGTAATAGTAGCAGAAGAAAAATATAATCTTCCTCCTGATTTTTTGATGGAAATGATGGAACTAAACGAAGGTTTTGATGATGATGCAGACATTGAAACTAAAATAGCCGCTTTAGAAACTGATTTAAATGAAGCTATAAAACCGTTGTTGATGTTAGACAATGAGTTATTGCTAGATGAAAATGCATTACAACAATTAAAATTATATTACTACAAGAAAAAATATTTGAAAAGGATTTTGGAGAGATTGGAGGATTAATGTAATATTGCATCCCAATTCAAACATAGACATTTTGTATTTGTGTTATTCTTTAGCTGCCCATGTGGCGGAATTGGTAGACGCAGCAGACTCAAAATCTGCCATTCGCAAGGGTGTGAAGGTTCGATTCCTTTCGTGGGCACAAAACCATCTTTTTTAGATGGTTTTTTTATGCTTGAAAGTGAGTGTTAACAGTACTTTTCCTGTTTTCCGCACTTTTCTAAAGTTTTTCAATTTTGCTTCATAAGTATTTGGTAATCAGTTTTTGTTTTTTTTGTTTTGGGTGACCCAAGCATT